>CAZUYL010000046.1:0-10509 GCA_964624945.1 uncultured Ruminococcus sp.
ATAATAATATAGATTATATAATACAGAGGTTTTATAAGTGATTTTAAACGAAAAAACAGAAGGTTATTTGCCCGAACAAAAGGCGTACGCCGGTAGAGTAGGGGCAATTTTAAACGAACGCGGCGTTAACGAACCGAAAGCACATATTGTAACATTCGGTTGTCAGCAAAACGTAAGCGATTCGGAACGCATTAAGGGTATGTTGTGTCTGTGCGGTTATCAACTTACCGAAAATATTGAAGAAGCCGATTTTATTCTTTTTAACACCTGTGCAGTACGCGGTCACGCCGAAGACAGAGTTTACGGAAATGTTGGTGCCACAAAAAAATTAAAGCAGTCAAACCCCAATCTTTTGGTTGCGGTTTGCGGTTGTATGGCACAGCAACAGTCGGTTGCCGATAAGTTTTATAAAAGTTATCCTTACGTGGACATTGTTTTCGGTACACAGCAGTACCACCGCTTGCCTGAGTTTATTTATCGCAGATATACAGGTAAAAGGGTATATGAATTGGCACTTGACAACAAAGAAATTGTTGAGGATATACCCGTAAACCGTGACGGCACTCTAAAAGGCTGGTTGCCTATTATGTACGGTTGCAATAATTTTTGTACATACTGTATAGTACCGTATGTACGAGGTCGTGAACGCTCTCGTGATCCGCAAGAGATTATAAAGGAAGCAACCGATATGGTAAACAGCGGTTATAAAGAGATAATGCTGCTGGGTCAAAATGTTAATTCTTACGGTAAAGGTGAATCACACGGCATTAATTTTGCTAAACTTTTGCGAATGATAAACGATATTGAGGGCGATTTCAGAATACGTTTTATGACATCGCACCCGAAAGACTGCACCGAAGAATTGCTTGACGCAATACGTGATTGCAAAAAGGTAGAGCGGCATATTCATTTACCGTTCCAGAGCGGAAGCAGCAGAATTTTAAAACAAATGAACCGCAGGTATGACCGTGAGGGTTATTTAAAATTAATAAAAGCCGCACGTGAACGCATACCCGATGTTGAGTTCACAAGTGATATTATAGTCGGTTTTCCCGGTGAGACTTACGAGGATTTTTGCGAAACTTTAAGCCTTGTAAAAGAGGTTGAATTTACATCGCTTTTCACCTTTATTTATTCACCGCGTGAAAACACCCCTGCCGCCGCTATGCCCGACCCGATATCACGCGAAGAAAAGGGCAAATGGTTTAACGAACTTTTAGTTTTGCAAGACGGCATTTCTAAAAGGTTAAATCAATCACTTATAGGCAAAACTATGCGTGTGCTTTGTGAAGAAGAAACCGCCGAAGGTTTGCTTTCGGGCAAAGGTGAGTATTACTCTTCAGTAACGTTTGAGGGCACACCTGAAATGTTAGGTAATTTTGTAACCGTTCGTGTAACCGAATACAAAAATAATACACTTTACGGTTCTGTAATAAATTAATTTTGAAAGGAATTTTTAAAAATGGGAATTATTGAAGCAACAAGAAATTTAGGAGTAGAAATCCAAAAAGATGAGCGTTTTGTTCGCTATATTAAGGCTAAACTTGCCAACGATAACGATGAAACTTTACAAAATCAAATCGGCGAATTTAACACTGTTCGTATGAATCTTGACCGTGAAATGAACAACGAAAATCAAGATGAAAACAAAATTCGTGAACTTAACGAAAAATTGCGTGAAATTTACACCGCTGTTATGTCGAGCAAATCAATGCTTGAATACAACACGGCAAAAGCCGAACTTGATGCCATGCTTAACGATATTAACAGCATTATTACCCAATGTATAGAGGGTGAAGACCCAACTACAGTTGAACCTCAAACCGCTTGCACAGGTTCTTGTTCTACCTGCGGCGGCTGTCACTAATCAGTTTAAGATAAACCATTTTAACCGAAGGAGATATTTTTTATGTCTGAATTGTCGCCTATGATGCGTCAATATATGGAAATAAAAGAACAGAATAAAGACTGCATTATTTTTTACCGTTTAGGTGATTTTTATGAAATGTTTTTTGATGATGCCGTTAAAGGCTCCGAAGAACTTGACCTTACCTTAACGGGTAGAGATTGCGGTCTGCCTGAACGTGCCCCAATGTGCGGCGTGCCGTACCACAGTTGTGAGGGGTACATCTCACGTTTGGTTGAAAAAGGTTACAAGGTTGCCATTTGTGAACAAATCGAGGATCCCGCTACGGCAAAGGGCATAGTTAAGCGTGATATTGTTCGCATAATAACCCCCGGTACCGTTATTGAGGGTGAAATGCTTGATGAATCACGCAACAATTATTTGGCGGCGGCTTTTGAAACCGACGGCAAAATTGCGGTCTGCTTTGCCGATGCTTCTACCGGCGAATCACACATAACCGAATTTTCGGGCAACGATGCATACGACTCGCTTAAAAATGAGATTATGCGGTTTTCTCCGAGTGAAATTTTGGTGACCTCGGTTTTAAAAGATAAGTTATCCGCTTTTTTTGAAGAAAAACTTACCGCGGCAATAACCGTGCGTAATGATTTTTGTTTCGACAAGCAAAACGCCGACAGAACCGTATGTCAAAATTTTGACGTTTTAAGTTCCGAAAACATTGGCGTTGAAACGGGCAGTGCCGCCGAATGTGTGCTTGGTGCTGTTATAGAATATTTGCAAGAAAACGGCAAAAACGGCACAATAACGGTTAAAAAGGTTAATGTTTATACATCGTCACAGTTTATGCAACTTGATGTTACCGCTGTGCGTAATCTTGAAATATGCGAAACCATGCGTACAAAATCAAAACGCGGTTCGTTGCTTGGCGTTCTTGACAAAACCAAAACCGCTATGGGCAAACGCCTTATGCGTTCGTTTGTTTTGCAACCGCTTTTAAACATTGCCGAAATCACCCTCAGGCAAAACGCCGTAGAGGAACTGTGCAACGATACCGTTATGCGTTGCGAAGCACAGGAGTATATGAGCGGCATACGCGATATTGAACGTATGATGACCAAAATAGTTTACGGTACTGCCACGGCTAAAGAACTTTTAGGTCTTTCGGCTACGGCACACCGTTTTCCGTACATAAAGCAACTTTTGGCAAATTCAAACTGCAAAATGTTAAAATCGGTTTACGCCGATATTGACACACTTGATGAAATTGTAGAACTTATTGACAACGCCATAAGTGAAGATGCCCCTGCCACCGTGCGTGAGGGTAAAATAATCAAAAAAGGTTTTAACGAACAGGTAGATTTATTGCGTGACGATATGGACGGCGGCACATCACACCTTGCCGACATTGAAACACGTGAACGTGAAAAAACAGGCATTAAAAATTTGCGTGTTCGCTACAACAAGGTTTTCGGTTATTACATAGAAGTTACAAACTCTTTTCTTGACAAAGTGCCGGAAAACTATGTGCGAAAACAAACGCTTACCAACTGCGAACGTTTTATTACCGATGAATTGAAACAACTTGAAAACCGTTTGCTTACGGCAAAAGACCGTGTTTTTCAACTTGAATACGAAATATTTAATCAAATTCGTGAAAAGGTTGCCGAAGCGGCACCGCGTGTAACCAAAACCGCCGCCGCTATAGCATTGCTTGATGCCATGTGTTCGCTTTCGGAAGTTGCGATTGAAAACAATTATTGCCGACCGCTTGTAAACAACGGCGGTGTTATAAGCATAAAGGGTGGCAGACACCCCGTAGTTGAAAAACTGCTTAAAACTCCCTTTGTTTCAAACGATACATTTTTAGACACCGCTTCCGACCGCTGTGCTATTATAACGGGTCCTAATATGGCGGGTAAATCAACCTATATGCGACAGGTTGCAATAATAACCCTTATGGCTCAAATAGGCTCTTTTGTTCCTGCACAAATGGCTGAAATTGGCGTTGTTGATGCAATATTTACACGTGTCGGTGCATCAGATGACCTTGCAAGCGGACAATCTACTTTTATGGTAGAAATGAGCGAAATGGCACATATTCTTAAAAGTGCAACCAAAAACAGTTTGCTTATTATAGATGAAATTGGCAGAGGTACCTCCACTTTTGACGGTATGTCAATAGCAAGAGCGGTGCTTGAATACGTTGCCGATAAAAAACGTCTTGGTGCAAAAACTCTTTTTGCAACGCATTATCACGAACTCACCGAAATGGAAAACGAATTAGACGGCATTAAAAATTATAATATTGCGGTTAAAAAACGCGGTGATGATATAATCTTTTTACGCCGTATAGTAAAAGGCGGTGCCGATGACAGTTACGGCATCGAGGTGGCAAAACTCGGCGGCATACCCGATTCGGTAATTCGCCGTGCAAAACAAATACTAAAACAAACGCTCGAAAGCGGCATTGTTACATACAAAACTGTTGAAAAAAATACCGACCAAATATCACTTGAAATGCAGGGTGCTACTGAAATTTTGCGTGAGTTACAGGCAATAGATGTAAACACGCTCACTCCCATTGAGGCTATGGGTATATTATTTGACCTTGCAAACAAATCAAAATCTATATAAAAAGAGGTGACAAAAAGTGCCTAAAATTAACGTTTTGCCAAAATCTCTTGCCGAACTTATAGCGGCAGGTGAGGTGGTTGAAAGACCTGCATCAATAGTTAAAGAGGCTATCGAAAACTCGATTGATGCTAAAGCCACGCACATAACGGTTGAAATTCAACACGGCGGCATAACCTACATTCGCATAACCGATAACGGTTGCGGTATATCTTCAGAAGATGTACCCTTGGCATTTTTACGTCACGCTACAAGCAAAATAGAAAAAGCAGTCGACCTTGACAGCATTTCAACCTTGGGTTTCCGCGGCGAAGCACTTGCCGCAACGGGTGCGGTATCACGTGTTGAATTATTTACCAAAACCGCCGAACAACAATTCGGTACACATTACAAAATAGAGGGTGGCGAAGAGGTCTTAAACGAAGATGTCGGTTGCCCCGACGGCACAACACTTATTGTGCGTGACCTTTTTTACAACACCCCTGCCAGAATGAAGTTTTTAAAAAAAGATGTATCCGAGGGTACTACGGTTGCGGCGGTTGTTGAACGTCAGGCTTTGGCACACCCCGAAATATCTTTTAAACTTATACGTGACGGCAAACAAACGCTATCCACTTCGGGCGACGGCAAACCGCAGTCTGCCGCATACAGCGTTTTGGGTAGGGAAATTTCAAACACATTAATACCTGTAAACCTAATGCTTGACGGCGTTAATGTTACGGGGCTTGTTTGCAAACCCGTGCATTGCCGTGCATCAAGGGCGTATCAGTTTACGTTTTTAAACGGCCGTTATGTTCAGTCGGGTACAGTAACCGCTGCCGCCGAACAGGCTTATAAAAACTGTTCTATGGTGGGCAAATTTCCTGTATTTGTACTGTCTATAGACATTCCTTACGAAACGGTTGACGTAAACGTGCATCCTGCAAAAACTCAGGTTCGTTTTTCGGACGAAAAGCGTGTTTTTACGGCGGTTTACAACGCGGTAAAAAATGCAATTCTTTCAGGTGACACAAGGCCTCAAATAGTGCCAGAAAAGGTTAAACCCAATACATTTTTGCATATGAGTACCGAACAGTACCGTCAAGCAGCGGTTAAATTACCTGTGTCGGAACCCGAAAAAGAAAAAATCACACCCAAAACTTTAGAAAAAGAAATATTAAATAAAAAGCCCGAACCCGTAAAACTTAATTCGGACAAAACACCTTTCTTTTTGCGTGACGAATTTAAACCCAATGTACAAAAAAACGTAACCGTTACGGCAGAAGAAAATATACCGGATAAAAAAATTGCTGCGGCAAACCTTGAGGTTAAAAGCACTTCACCGCAAATTGAAGTAGAAAAAACCTCCACCCCCATGGCAGAAGCCGAATATTCGCCAGAAAACGAAATAAAACTTATAGGCGAGGCTTTTAACACCTATATTGCCGTTCAAAAGGGTAACAGCATTTTTTTAATAGACAAGCACGCCGCCCACGAAAGAATGTTATTTAACAAACTTAAAGCGGTTCAAAATATCGAAAGCCAAAATTTGCTTATACCCATAAGCGTAAAACTTATAGGCGATGAATATTCTGCGGTTGTAAACAATTTGAGTTTACTTGCCGAATACGGTTTTGAAATAGAGGATTTTGGCAACGAAACCGTGCTTGTGCGTGCCATACCTGCGATGCTTAAATGCGAAGATGCCGAAAGCACCGTCTGTGAGGCGGCAGCGGCACTCTCACAAAAAGGAACCGTGCAACTTGAAAAAATTGACGATATGTTGCACACGGTAGCCTGTAAAGCGGCTATAAAAGCAGGGTATATCACTTCCGATAAAGAAAAATTAAGTTTGGCAACAAAAACATTAAACGATAAAGACGTTATGTACTGTCCGCACGGCAGACCTGTTGCTTTTGAAATTAAAAAATATAATCTTGAAAAATTTTTTGGAAGAATACAATGAGCAAACAAAAAATCATTTATGTAGTAGGCCCCACGGCATCGGGTAAAACGGCATTGGGCGTTGCGTTGTCAAAGCATTTTAACGGCGAGGTAATATCGGCTGATTCTATGCAAATCTACCGTGATATGCACATTGCATCTGCCGCACCCGATATATCCGAAACCGACGGTGTGCCGCACCATATGGTAGAATTTTTACCCTACGGTGAAATTTTTAATGTTGCCGATTACGTTAAAATTGCCAGACAAAAAATTGCCGAAATTATTGCAAGGGGCAAAACTCCCATTGTGGTAGGCGGTACAGGGCTTTATATAAATTCGCTTGTTAATAATGTTGAGTTTATATCTGCCGAAACCGATTTTGCGTTAAGAGAGCGTATTACCGCCGATTTTGATCGACTCGGCGGTGAAGAAATGCTTTTGCGACTTAAAAAAATAGATGCCGAAGCGGCAAAAAAATTGCACCCCAACGACAAACGCCGAATAATACGTGCTTTTGAAATTTTTGAAAGTACAGGCAGCACAAAAAGTTTTAACGATGAACAGTCACTTAAAAATGAATCGCCGTACAGTTCGGTTTTAATAGGCGTTACATACCGTGACCGTGAATTGCTTTACGACCGTATAAACCGTCGAGTAGACTTAATGCTTGAAAACGGTCTTTTAGCCGAAGCCGAAGCGGCACACGGTAAAAAATTAAAGGGCGGTGCGGTTCAGGCAATAGGACATAAAGAATTTTTTGCCTTTTTTGACGGTGAAATTCCGCTTGAAACAGCGGTTGAAAATCTAAAGCGTTCCACACGCCGATACGCAAAAAGGCAACTGACGTGGTTTAATAAAGATACACGTATTAACTGGCTTTACCCGGACGAAACCGAAAATATTATTGCCGAGGCAATAAAAATAGCAGAAAAAGAGGAAAATTATGCGTGAACATAGAGTTTTAAAAATATTGCTTTGTGTTATTGTAATAGTGTTTGCAGCACACCAAATTTACACATCGGCTTATAAACCGATTACCACCGTAAGTGCCGAATACAGCACGGTTACAGAGGGTTTGCCTATATCGGTAACCGTTTTTCGTGAAGAACAAATCATAGAGTCCGACACAACCGGTGTTTTGCATTTTGCCGTTGCGGACGGCGAACGTGTTGCCAAGGGCGGAACGGTAGTAAATATTTATTCAAACGCCGAAGCATCGGTTACGGTTAATCAAATAGATCAGTTGCAGTCACGCATTAAAGATATTGAAGAAATTCAAAGTTATAACGATGTAGAGGCGGCAAACCTTACACTTGCCAACACAAAAATAAACAACACGTTAAACGAAATGGTGCGTTCGTGTGCCGCAGGTGATTTTTCAAAGTACGATGAAATATCAAACGATTTGCTTACCAACATAAGCCGCAAGCAAATGATAACGGGCGAACAAACCGATTTTAACGCAAGGCTTACCGAACTTAAAACCGAACTCGACACCCTTAATACCGCATTGCCGCAAGCAATAGGCAGTATAAAGGCGGCTGAAGCAGGTTATTTTGTGTCGGGTGTTGACGGGTACGAAAATTCGTTGCCTTTTGATGAGGTTGAAAAACTTACCCCCGAAACACTAAAAACGGTTGAGGCAGGTAAAATTTCGGCAAAAGCCATAGGCAAAATAGTTTCGGGTTATAATTGGTATTTGGTGTCTGAGGTTGATTTTGATGTTTCTACACGCTATAAAGAGGGCGACTCACTAAAACTTGAAACAACGGTTAAATCAAGCCCCACACTTGATGTAACTTTAGAAAAAATTAATTCTTCGCAAGACGGCAAAACAGCAACGCTGATTTTTTCGTGTCAACAAATGAACAGCGAATTGGCATCTATGCGAAAAGGTAATATGACAATAGTTAAAAACACCTATTCGGGACTTAAATTGCCTACGAAATCATTGCGTTTTCAAGAGGATAAAACGGGCGTTTTTGTGCGTTCTGGCATAACATTGAAATTTGTGTCGGTAAACGTAATATACCGAACCGATGAATACATAATCTGCGAACAGCAGGTGAGCAACAGTTCGGTTTTGCGTTTGTACGATGATGTTGTAGTCAAAGGAAAGAGGCTTTACGATGGAAAAATCGTCGATTGAAATTTTTAATGAGAATTACAAAATAATATGCGAAAACATAGCCGCCGCGGCAGAGGAGTCGGGGCGTAAGTTTGAAGACATCACCTTGCTTGCGGCAACCAAAACGGTTGATGTCGATGTAATTAATCACGCAATTAATTCGGGCATTAAAGTAATAGGTGAAAACCGAGTGCAAGAATTTTTATCAAAATACGAAAATTATTTGCCGTCAGAACGCCATTTTATAGGTCATCTGCAAACCAACAAGGTAAAAGATATTGTTGGCAAGGTTTCACTTATTCACTCGGTAGATTCTTACCGTTTAGCACAAGAAATTTCAAAACAGTCATTAAAACAAAATATTGTTTCGGATATATTAATCGAGGTTAACATCGGTTCAGAGCAAAGCAAATCGGGTTTTAGCGAAGCCGAAGTACACGAAGCCGTGTCAAAAATCGCAGAATTAGAGGGCGTTAGAGTCAAAGGACTTATGGCAATACCTCCAATTTGCGAAAATTCTGAACAAAACCGCTTATATTTTGAAAAAATGAAAAAACTGTTTATTGACATTGGTGCTAAAAAAATAGATAATAGTAGTATGGAAATTCTGTCTATGGGTATGTCGGACGATTATCAAACCGCCATACGTGAGGGTGCTACCACCGTAAGACTCGGTACGGCACTTTTCGGCAGACGGAATTATAATATATAATAAAATATATAATAAAAAGGAAGTGTACTCATGGGATTTTGGGACAACGTAAAAAACATTATGAGCATACCCGACGAGGATGAATTTGAGGAAGAAACCGTTGAAAAAAACGAAAAACCTCAAAAAAGTAACACAGAGGAAAATTACTTCTCGTCTAAAAAAGCGGAAAGCACTCCGAAAATTATCAGATCAAAAACCGTTAATTACGCAAGCAATCAAAGTAATTTGCAGGTCGTTCTTTCTAAACCCGATCGCTTTGATGAGGTTACAAACATTGCCGATCATCTTAACGACGGCAAAACCGTAGTGTTAAATCTTGAAGAAACACCTAAAGATGTTCAGCGTAGAATTGTTGACTTTTTAAGCGGTGTAGCCTATGCCAACGGCGGCAATATGCGTAAAATCGCAAAAAACACTTTTATTATTGTAGCACGCGGCGTAGATGTAATGGGCGAACTTTTGCTTGAAGATTTTGAGGACGGTAAAATTTACTTTTAATGGATACCAAACTTTTGCCTGCACGCGTTAACGATTTAATAAACGGTTGTCGCAAAACAGGTGTGCCTAAATTTATTGGGTTTTTAAAACCCGAAGAGGCGGCTATTGCGGTAAAACAGTTTAAATGTTCCGAAAAATATCTGCTTTTCGGCGGTTACCCGCAGGCAGAACGCACTCTGCTTGCCGTTTTGCCCGATTGGTGCGAAGCACCCGACTACCCGATAACACCCATAACCTTTACATACCGCAAGTGCGATACGCTTACCCATCGCGATTTTTTGGGTTCGCTTATGGCACTCGGAATTGCCCGTGAAACCGTAGGTGATATTTTAATCGAAAGCGGCAGGGCGGTTGTGTTTGTTTTGTCGGATATTTCCGACTTTGTTCTTACACAAATCGAAAAAATAGGTAAGGTTGGCGTTGAATTAAGCGTTGGTTACACCGAGCCGTTGCCTGCTTTAAATCAGGTTAAAACCGATACCGTTACCGTGGCTTCACTGCGTGCAGACTGTGTGGTTGCGGCTTTGTGCGGTTTTTCACGAAATGAGGCGTGCCAAAAAATCAGCGACGGTTTGGTAACTCTAAATTCGGTATGTTGCCAAAAACCGACACAAAATATTCAAGAGGGCAGTACACTTACAGTTAGAAAAAAGGGCAGGTTTGAAATAGTGTCTTTTGACGGCTATTCCAAAAAAGGCAGAATTATTTTAAAATATAATAAATTTGTATAAAAGTATATGGAGGTCA
>CAZUYL010000047.1:0-9989 GCA_964624945.1 uncultured Ruminococcus sp.
CCACAAAACGCAGAAAAAGCCCAGCTTAATCTGGACTTTTTCGACAGTCTGAAAGACATAACTCTTTGCGGAGTTATGTCTTTTTTATTTTTTAAAAATTTTGTCACCTTTTTGGGCTTTTGTTCGTCTATATAGTAAAAATACAAAAAAGCGGGAATTCAGTTATGGTATTTAGCAGTTTACAATTTATTTTAATTTTTTTACCGATATTTTTTGCGTGCTATTATGCGGTTAAAAATGAATACAAAAATTTTATTTTGCTTATAGGCAGTTTAATTTTTTATTTTATAGGCACGGTAACTGCACCCATACATTTTATTATATTTATTGTAAGCATTATAATTGATTTTACCGTAGGTTTAAATATTGAAAAGCACCCAAAACTTAAAAAAGATTTATTAACGCTTGGTATAGTTTATCATATAATCAGTTTATTTATTTTTAAATATGCAAATTTTGTCTTTGCGGAACTTGCTAAAATTAATGAAGTGTTTAAACTAACTACCGATATTATTTTACCGATAGGAATATCTTTTTACACTTTTCAAGGAATTTCATACATAATTGATGTTTACCGCGGCAAAACAAAAGCCGAAAAAAGTTTGCTTAATTTTACGGTATATATTTCTATGTTTGAACAACTGATTGCAGGTCCGATTGTAACATACGGTGAAGTTAAAAAAGAACTGCAACGCAGAAATATAAATAAAAATTCGGTCGTTGATGGCATTGGTATATTTATATTCGGTTTAGGTTTAAAAGTTCTACTTGCAAACCCCATCGGAAAACTTTGGTCACAAACGTTAACTATAGGTTTTGAAAGCGTCTCTACACAGCTTGCTTGGATGGCGTTGATTGCATATTCTTTTCAAATATACTTTGATTTTTTCGGTTATTCACTTATGGCAATAGGTCTTGGTAAAATGTTGGGCTTTAAACTGCCTAAAAACTTTAACCACCCGTACACAAGCGTTACTATGACAGAATTTTGGCGTAATTGGCATATAACACTCGGTAATTGGTTTAAAGATTACGTATATATTTCGCTTGGTGGCAACCGCAAGGGCACCTTAAAAACGGTATTAAATCTACTTACAGTTTGGTTGCTTACGGGTTTATGGCACGGTGCAGGTTATAATTTTTTGCTTTGGGGCATTGTTTTATTTTTAATAATTACAGTCGAAAAACTGTTTATAGGCAAATTTTTAAACCAACACAAAATTTTAGGTCATATTTATATGATATTACTTATACCGCTTAGTTGGAGCGTTTTTGCCGTAACCGACATAATGCAACTTAAAATTCTTTTTACACGCCTGTTTCCGTTTTTCAGCACAGGTGTATGGTCGGTTTTCAAATACGATTATTTGAAATATTTGACACAGTACTACCCTTTCTTTATTGCAGGTATACTTTTTTCAACAAAACTGCCCTACAACATACTTAAAAAAATTAAAAACAAAGCGGTTATATTTATATTTCTTGCCGCAGTTTTTATAGGCAGTTTGTACTGTATGTACCGCGGTTTTGACGATCCGTTTTTATACTTTAGATTTTAGGAGAATAGCAATGAAAAAATCAAACACTTTTACTTTAACAGTACTTTCTGTAATGATAATTGCCGTTTTAATTTATTCGGTTTTTTTGAGTTTTAAAAAACAAGATGAAAAAGCCGAAAACAACCCACCGCAATCAAACTTAACCAGCGTTGATTTTGACTCAAGCGAAAATTCCAATAATGATGATAACGAAACTATTACCGAAAGCATCACTTCTTTTCCGGAGATTACAGGCTCGGCAAATCAAAGTAGCGATCTTTTAACACCTGCCGTAAAAATGCCATGTGACTCACTGTTTATAGGTGACTCACGCACGGTAGGTTTAATGGAATATTCATCTATGCAAGATACCGACTTTTTTTGTGACACGGGAATGACTTTGTTTGATATTCACAAAAAAAGACTTTCGGTATATAAAACAGGAAAAGTTACACTAAAAGAATTGTTATCAAACAAAAAATATGATAATATATATTTAATGCTCGGTATAAACGAACTCGGTTATAAATTTGACTCGATTGTAAATAAATATTCCGAATTAATAAAATTTATACAAGAATATCAACCCGATGCTAAAATTTTTATTCAAGCCAATTTACATGTTACTGACAAACGTTCAAAAAACGGCGACTATATAAACAATACAAAAATAGATGAATTAAATCTTGAAATTTCAAAATTTGCCGACAACAGCAAAATTTTTTATATGAATGCCAATCCCCTATTTGATGATGAAAACGGTAATTTGTCTGCCGAAAAAACCGCAGACGATGCACACCTTTATGCAAAATACTACGCAGATTGGGGTAAATGGATTTGCAATGAAACGGCAAAATATATTAAGGAGGGGTGATTTTGATTGACAAAGAAAATTTTTGTGACCAAATAAGGCTTCACGAAAACGCAATGTATTATTTGGCATTTTCTATTGTAAAAAATGATTTTGATGCCGCCGAAGTTATAAGCGAATCTATTTTTCGTGCATACAAAAATCTTGAATCGTTAAAAAACACAGACGCATTTAAACCGTGGATATTAAAAATTATTCACAACACGGCTGTTGAATATATACGTAAAAATGCAAAAACGGTTTTGCTTTACGAAAACGAAACACACACCGCAACTATCGAAAACAATTTAGTTAATTCTATTTCTTTAAAATCTGCAATCGAAACACTAAAAGAACCTTACAGCACGGTAATAATTCTGTTTTATTACGAAGATTTATCAATATCGCAAATAGCAAAGATTACGAATTCAACTGCAGTTACCGTAAAACAAAGACTGTCACGTGCAAGAAAACAGTTGAAAGAAATTTTAAAGGAGGATTTCAAAAATGAATAATTTTGATGATTTTTTAAAGCAAAAAATCAAAAATGAAAAAACTGAAATTCCTGACCAAATTAAAACTAAAATTGAAAAATCACTCGCCGAATTGCCCGAAAGCCGTAGCAAAACCGTTAAATTTAAAACAATATCAAAAGCAATTTCATTTGCGGCTTGCATTGTATTTGTATTTTTTGTTATAATACCGAATTGCAGTTCGGTTTATGCAAAAACATTAGAAAAAATACCGCTTATAGGCAATTTTGTAAAGGTTGTAACAATAAGAAATTATTTTTATAAAGACAATTATCACGAAATGGATATTGACGTACCAAAAATAGAAGATGACAATTCAGAAGCGGCAAACTACATCAATAACGATGTTAGTGAACTTACGCAGATTTTAGCAGACCGCTTTAATGCTGACCTTGAAGAAATAGGTGATGAAGGGCACAGTTCTGTTTATTTGCAATACGATGTTGTAACAAATTCAGAAAAATGGTTCACGCTTAAAATCACCGTGTTTGAGGCGGCAGGCAGCAGTAACACATATTATAAATATTATCATATTGACAAGCAAAGCGGTAAAATTGTAAATTTAAACGATTTGGTTGCAAGCGATAAATTTTATGAAGTTGTCGAAAACGAAATAAAACGCCAAATGAAAAACGAGATAGAAACCGATCCAAACAAAATATATTGGTTAGAAAAATCCGATTTTGGTTGGGAATTTACCACGCTTGAAAAAAATCATAACTTTTATTGGAACGAAAATTACGATTTGGTAATTTCTTTTGATAAATACGAAGTTGCCCCGGGTTCTATGGGTACACCGCAATTTGTTATTGAAAACAGCATTTTTAAAGAATATTTAAAAAGTGAAATTCAAGATTTGTTCAAATAAAATCAGTTAGGCACTATAAACGGTATACCGAAATAATCGGTAAGTGACACAACAACGTTTGCGGCAATGTTTTCAATATTATCACGTATCCATAAGGCATCGTTATAGTTATCGTGATAAGCAAATTCAATTAAAACACTTGGTGCACGGGTGCGGCTTACCTCACCTAAAGTGGTGGTAGGCAATGTTTTTACCAAATTAGGCACGGGGTAAATAAGTTTTAAATTATTTGCTATTATTTCAGCCGCTCTGGCACCGTTACTGCTGTATTCGTAATAATAAACCTCACTACCCCTGCGGCTTCCGTCACCGTAAGCAGTAGCATTTGAATGTAACGCTAAATGCAAATCATAAATACCTGAATTCGACTCGACAATAGATGATGCGGCGGTCATATCAGGGGTGTTGCGTGTAAACGATATACCGCTTGCGTACAAATAAGGCTCCATAGCATCGGCAATTAAATTCATATAATATTCTTCATTTCCGCCTATGATATACGGATTAAATTCTTGCGTTGACGGACTCAAATAAATACTTGGCATAAACAAAAACTCTCCTTTGACAAATATTATGCAAAGGAGAGTTTTTATATTCTAACCGTTATTAATATTGTGTTTATTTACCGCTTTACGCACTACCGACAAAAACCAACAGTACAACGCTTCACCGAGTTCTTGAAATATAGGGTCACCGTCGTGAAGGCACAGCATAGCAAATGTTTGACCTATGCGGCGGTCAACCTCAGAACCGCGGCGAAATGCCAAATAATAGAACGAAAAGGCACCTGTGTCGCTTGAGGTTTTGTAAAGTTCTGTGCTGTGTTTATTTACGGCATCAAGAAAACTTTTTTGTGCAATACCGATCAAGGTATCATCTTTTATATACTGTTCAAAACCTGCCGTAGCAGTAAAAGAGAGCAGCAACCTACGTTGAAGAAGTAAATCGTAATCACGAAATTCTTCATCTATTTCCGATTCGGCATCGGCAATAAAACTTTCGGCAACGGTCTCCCCTATTTTTTTTGCGGCAAAAATTTGTTCTGAAGTGACAGACGAATTCTGTTCTTTGATAGCAGTATTACGTTTTATTGTATCCGACGGTCTGTCACCTGCAATTTTTACATCAAAATCATCTGTTTGCACTTTAAATCACCCTTTTATTAAAACATTAGTTATTATATTCTTTTAACGCTTCTGCAAGTTGTGCGGGGCAAGATGTATTTTTAAAACCGCATTTAATGTTTTCAAGTTTTGAAATAACATCTTCAATCTTCATACCGCGAACCAACTCACCTATACCTTTAAGATTGCCGTTACAACCGCCTAAAAACGAAACATTTTGTACAATGCCGTTTTCAATTTCAATATCAATACTTTGTGAACAAACACCCTTTGTTTTATAAGTGAATTTCATATAAATGTTCCTTTCTGTTATCTGTCTTTAAATTTATTACTTCTTACAGGATGGCGTAGTTTACGCAAAGCCTTTGCCTCAATTTGACGTATACGCTCACGTGTTACGTTAAATTCGGTACCTACTTCTTCCAAAGTGTGACATCTGCCGTCTTTTAAACCGAAACGCAAACGAATAACCGCCTCTTCACGCGGTGAAAGTGTATGAAGAACAGCATCTATATCTTCGTTAGTGATTGTTTTAAGTGCGGCATCATCGGGAGCGAGGGCATCTTCATCACGTATAAAGTCCATAAGACGAGAATCCTCTTCGGGACCGATTGGTGTTTCCATAGAAACGGGTTCTTGTGCTACACGCATTATTTCGCGTACACGTTCTACCGATAATTCCATTTTTTCGGCAATTAATTCTTCGCTCGGTTCGTAACCGTTTTCATGCAAAAGTTGACTTTGAACCTTTTTAAGACGGTTAATAGTTTCAACCATATGAACAGGTATACGTATAGTTCTTGCCTGATCGGCAATAGCACGTGTAATAGCCTGACGTATCCACCAAGTAGCATAGGTAGAAAATTTAAAACCTTTGGTGTGATCAAATTTATCAACCGCTTTAATCAAACCAACGTTACCCTCTTGAATAAGGTCAAGAAAATACATACCGCGACCAACGTATTTTTTAGCAATACTTACAACAAGACGTAGATTTGCCTCGGTCAAACGCTTTTTAGCATATTCGTCACCTTCGGCAATGCGAATTGCAAGGTCAATTTCTTCTTTAGAAGAAAGTAGCGGCACTCTGCCTATTTCACGCAAATACACTTTTACTGGATCATCAAGTGACATATTTTCAATGGCGATATCGTCATCAAGATTATCAATGTCAACGTCTTCGAGTTTTAGTTCATCTTCGGTGGGTTCTTCATCGTAATCACGTTCTAATACGTCGGGATCACTTAAAAGGCCCTCAATATCCTCAGGTGCGTTTTCAATTTCATCTAACGAATTACTGCTTTTTGAGTCCTCTGCCAAAAGTGCATCGGCCTGTCTTTCGAGTTCTTCTGCGGTTAGTTGTTCCTTTTTAATGTCTGTCATTATATTTAGTTCCCCTTTTTATTTTCTATTATAGTTTTAAGCCTTTCAGCCCAATCATCCACCGACATATTTATAATATCATTTTTAGAGACCGACAATCTCTCATCTAATATTACCTTAATGCTGTCTTTTAATACAATAAGGGCGTTTTTATCACCTTTTTCGCTATTTAAAAGCGAGGTTAAATAGCCCATTTCAGCCGTATTTAAAATTTCACCGAAATACGATAAATCAAATTCCCTGCCCGAAGAATAACAATCTATAATAGCCTTGTATATTCTTTTATTAACCGAGGTGACCATATCATCGGGTGATAATTTTGAATTTGCAACCTCAAAAAAATCGGGGTGTTGCAACAAAATTGCTATAACCGTTTCTTCTGCTGCGGCAACTGCGGGATATGTTCGCTTTTCGGGATTAACATCGGAAGCTTTGTATTTAGGATGTATTATATCATTAAATTCCTTTTTTTTACGCTGATAATCACGCTTTTTTCGTATATCGGCAATCTTGGTTTCAAGTGCAGTTCTTGATACACCGTATTTTTCGGAAAGCCTGCCGATATAAAGATCACGGGTGATAACATCGTCGGACTCGGCTAATATTTGCGATGCTTTTGCCAAATATTGCAACTTGCCGTCATCGGTGTCAATATTTATATCTTCAACCGCTTTAAGCAATTTATATTCAATTTCACTTACTGCACCGTTTATTAAAGCCTTAAAGCGAGCCTGACCGTGTTTTTTGATGTATTCATCGGGGTCTTTGCCATCTGGCAACAAAACCACCCTGACATCAATTCCCGTATTTTGCAAAATTTCACCTGCACGTTTTACCGCTTTTTGACCTGCGGCATCGGCATCGAGCATTAACACAATAGATTTTGTATATCGTGACAGCAGATTTGCCTGCTCTGATGTAAAAGAGGTACCGAGTGCGGCTACCGTGTTTTGAAAACCTGCCTGATGCAGAGAAATTACATCCATATTGCCTTCAACCAAAATTATTTGCTCATCACAATGGTTTTTAGCAAAATTCATACCGAATAAATTTTCGCTTTTTTTGTAAACCGGTGTATCTGAAGTGTTAACGTATTTAGCACCTGTTTTATCGTCACCCGGCATTGCTCTGCCGCTGAAACCGATTACCTTGCCGCGAATATTTATTATAGGAAACATAACCCGTTTTCTAAAGCGGTCGTAATAAGTGTCACGTTGACTTTTTGCAATTACGTTGGCTTGTAACATATCGGATATGCTGTAACCTAACGAAGTTAAATGTTTAATTAGCATATCCCAACTGTCAGGTGCGGCACCTAAACCGAAATGCTTTATAGTTGAAACGGACAATCCACGACCTGTTAAATAGTCAAGTGCCCATTTGCCTTGCGGCGACATTAAATATGAGTGATAAAACTTTGCGGTATCACGGTTTATTTCAAAAATTTTGTTTTTTAGTTGTTGTAGCGAATCGTCATAACTGTCTTGCGGCAATGTTACGCCGCTGCGTTCTGCCAAAAGTTTAACGGCATCTATATAATCTAAATTTTCAATATGCCGTATAAAACTGAAAACATCTCCACCAATACCGCAACCAAAACAGTAAAAGGAGCCGTTTTCGGGGTAAACCGTAAAAGACGGTGTTTTTTCGTTATGAAAAGGACAAAGTCCCACAAGATTTTTACCTCGTCTTTTTAAAGAAACATAAGGTGCCATAACCGACTCAATATCATTACGGTATTTTATTTCGTTTATAACCTCTTCGGGTATTGCCATATCACCATCTCTTTTCGGTTTTAATATGAATTATATTTTCCACTCTTTAGGTATATAAATATCGGAATAAAAGGTTATTGCAAAATGGTCGGTCATACCTGCAATATAGTCAACCGCCGCACGTTCAATTCCCTCTTTTTCGCAAATCAAACGGTATTCATCGTCAAGTTTGTCGGGGTGTTTAATTAAATACTCATATATGCCGCTGACAATTCCGTCAACCTTGCGTTCTTCACCTTTTACAAACGGGTTACGATATACCGCATCAAATAAAAATTTATGTAGTTCTTCATATGCTTCGTTAATACGAATATCCATTTTAACATCGGCATCAACAGTGTTATAAACAACCGATTTTACAAGTGTATCAATGCGTTCGCTTTTGCTGAAACCCAAAACCTGACGTATATCAAGCGGTATGTCTGCATCACTTATAACGCCAGCCGCAACGGCATCGTCAATATCGTGGTTAATATAGGCAATTCGGTCACTTAAACGGACTAACTTGCCTTCGGGAGTGCTTGCCCATTCACCGCGTGTATGGTGTAAAACGCCGTCTAATACCTCAGCGGTTAAGTTAAGACCTTTGCCTGCACGTTCAATTACCCTACACACCCTGACACTTTGCTCAAAATGTGTAAAACCGTTTGGATAAAGAGAATTTAGTGCCCTTTCACCTGCGTGGCCGAAAGGCGTGTGACCTAAATCGTGTGCGAGTGCTATGGCCTCGGTTAAATCTTCATTAAAACGCAAGGCACGTGCCATTGTTCGTGCAATTTGCGACACTTCTAATGTGTGGGTCAGTCTTGTACGGTAATGGTCTGATTCGGGTGATAAAAACACCTGCGTTTTGTGTTTTAATCTTCTAAATGCTTTGCAATGAATTATTCTGTCACGGTCACGTTGAAATTCGGTTCGCAAATCACATTTTGCCTCTTCACGCTCACGACCGTGTGTTTCGGCACTTAAAGTAGCGTAAGGTGACAAGGATTGCTTTTCAATATTTTCGGTAACAATACGTGCATTATCCATAAACATACACCCCTATATTAATTATTACTGAAAAAATTTAAAAATCCTCTATTTAATCTAAAAGAAAATAAAAGTTTTTCTTTTTCGGTTGCTGTTAGCCTGCCCGAAAAAGTTTCACGTAATTTATCTAAAAAGTCATCTACACATTGGTCTTTTAAACAAAAGGTAACTTCTACTTTATCGGTAAAAACGTTGTTTATATCGGTAGCACCGTAACTTTTAATTAAACCTAAAAGATTAGAATGAAACGTGTAATCACAAACTATGCTGTATCTGGTACACGGGCACATTGAATACGGTTCGGATTGCAAAAGTGCATCACGCGAACTTTTGGTATATGCACGCACTAAGCCGCCGGTACCCAATAATGTTCCGCCAAAATACCTTGTAACAACAATTAAAACGTCGGTAAGTTCGCTGTTTTTAATAACTTCTAAAATAGGCATACCTGCCGTGCCGTGCGGTTCGCCGTCATCAGAAAAACGAGCCGTACCGTTGTTGAGCAAATAGGCATAAACGTTGTGGCGGGCATCCCAATATTTGCTTTTTTGTTCGGCAATGATTTTTGACGCCTCTTCCTCGCTTTCACAATGAAAACATTCGGCAATAAATTTAGAATTTTTTTCGTTGTATTCAGCTGTTGATTTGCCGAATACCGTTATATAATTTTCCACAGCACAACCACCTTTGTATACAAAAAACCGCAATCACCCTAAGGCAGATTGCGGAATTGCGGTAATAATTATTAATCTTCCATACCGAAACGCTTTTTAAATCTATCGACACGTCCGCCGGTATCTACCAACTTCTGTTTACCAGTGAAAAACGGATGACATTTAGAACAAATATCCAAACGAATATCCTTCTTTGTTGAGCGTGTCTCGAA
>CAZUYL010000048.1:0-9932 GCA_964624945.1 uncultured Ruminococcus sp.
CAGGTCTGCGAACAACACTTGTTTTAACACGTGAACGTTTTACGGCGTTTGCAACCAAACGTACGGCATCTTCTTGACCGATTATTGTTTCGTTTAACTTGTCCTCAAGTTTAGAAAGTTTTGTGAGTTCGTTTTCTTCAATTTTAGATGCGGGAATACCTGTCCACATTTCGATTACGGTTGCCAAATGGCGTTCGTTAACTACATTGTTTGCAGCAGATTCGCACAAACTTTCTGCCTTGGTTTTGTACTTTTCAAGTTTTGACTTAACCATAGCCTGCTTTTCGTAATCGGGATTTTCTACATCGGCGGTTAATTCATCTAATTGTTGTGAATATTCAGCCACTTTTTTGTTTGCGACATATAACTCGTCAATAGATTTATTTTCAAGACTTGCACAGGCACACGCTTCATCAAGCAAGTCGATTGCCTTGTCGGGCAAAAAACGGTCGGTGATGTAACGTTCTGATAATGTAACGGCTTTTTTGACGATATCATCTGAAATTGTAACGGTGTGATAACCCTCATAATAAGGTTTAATACCAAGCATAACATTAACCGCTTCTTCAACAGAGGGTTCTTCAACGGTAATAGGTTGAAAACGGCGTTCAAGTGCAGAATCTTTTTCTATATATTTGCGGTATTCTTTAAAAGTTGTAGCACCGATAACCTGAATTTCACCTCTTGATAATGCAGGTTTTAAAATGTTAGCGGCATTCATAGAACCTTCGGCAGAATCGCCTGCACCTACAAGGTTGTGAATTTCATCAATAAACAGAATTATATTACCTGCATCTTTAACCTCTTCAATTAAGCCTTTTACACGGCTTTCAAACTGACCGCGGAATTGGGTGCCCGCTACAAGACTTGTAAGGTCAAGCAATAAAATTTCTTTGTCTAAAAGTCTAGCAGGTGCTTCACCATTGATTATTTTAAGTGCCAACCCCTCAACAATGGCGGTTTTGCCGACACCGGGTTCACCAATAAGACACGGATTGTTTTTTGAACGGCGTGAAAGTATTTGCAACATACGGTCAAGTTCACGGTCACGGCCGATAACAACGTCAAGTTTGCCCTCTTTTGCACGTTCGGTTAAGTTGTTGCAATATTGATCTATAAAACGTTTTTTCTTCTTTTTAGGTGGCTTTTCACCCTTTACATTATTATTAGGTGATTTGCTTTTATCGGGATTTTCGGCACCATTATCACCTTTAAAAAGATTTTTCAAAAACGGAATAGCGGGTGCTGTGCCTAAATCAAAAGTACCGTCATTTAAAGTTTCATCGTCAATGTCAAAATCTTCATCCGATACTGAATCTAAAAACTGATTGCTCATCATTTCGATATCTTCATCGGATATATTCATACTTTTAAGCATATCCTCAACAGGTTTAATACCAAGTTCTTTTGCACACGTTAAACATAAACCTTCTGGCTCGCTGTTTGGATTTAACGGATTAGACATAAAAACGACAGCAGGCCTTTTTTTGCACTTGTTACATAATTTCATTTTAAAACTCCTTGTGAATTGTATATCTTAAAAATTGATAAATTGCATTAAAAATTTAAATAAATATGATGAATTAATACTTTCATTGGTAAAAATCAAAAAGCCATTTTTTGTAAACGATAAAATTAAACTAATCAATAAACAAAAAATAAGTGAAACAGCAACACCTTTAACAATACCTATAACAGCACCTAAAAATTTATTTAAACTGCCTATAACACTAATAGAGAAAATTTTGTTGATAAATTTTGCAAGAAATTTTACAACAAATATAAACACGGCAATAAAAACTATTGAAAGTATAAGTGACAACAATTTTACCACAGGCGGTTTTACAACGTTTTTGGAAATTGAATTTGCCAAAACGGTTTCGCCGTTTTGCGTTGCGGTATCTTGCTTTACCAAATCGACGGCATCGGTTTTAGAAATATTAAAATAATTGCTTTCAGTGATAAAATTCGGCATTTTATCAAGAACTGTATTTACAGTATCATCAATTACGGTTTCGGTAGAGTCAGTAATTTGATTAACGGTTTTAAAAACCGAAGGTTCTATCGCTTTATCGTAAATAAAATCTGAAACAACAGTGCTAAAATTAAAAGCCAAAATTATTGCCGCAACAAAACCTACAACCTCAACAAGTGTTCTCACAAAACCTTTTTTTGCCGACAAAAATGCAAAAAACACAACAATAAAAGCAACTATTAAATCTAAAATTATTGAACTTACAGACATAAATTAACCCTCGCCGCTTTCTATTGTAATTTTTGAAATTTCACTATCATTTACAGCCGCTACGGAATTTGATGATATAACAACAATTTTTTTAATACCGTAATTACTGTCGCCGTTTCGCAAAATGTTGCCGTTTTTATCTAATAAATTAACCGTAACATCATTTACGTAATAAATGCGTTTATTATCGTATTGAATATCGGTAATTGAGTCATTGATTTTAAATTCGTTGGTTTTTACACCTTTGGATGATATTAAAAGCACTGTGTTATCGCTACGATCGTTTGCACGGTTATAAACTAATAAAACACCTTTATTAGTGCTACGCATTATATTAATTTCACCCGAAACGGTAAGTTCAGTGGTGGTGAATTTTTTCCAATCTATAAATTTATAACCGTCATGGGTAATAACCGATATGCCGTTACCCGTATTGCAAATTGAAAGTACCGCAGAATTTTGAAATTCTACCGTGTTTAGCGGATCGGCAGATTCAAAATCAAG
The DNA here is from genome assembly GCA_964624945.1 of uncultured Ruminococcus sp. Classification (GTDB taxonomy): domain Bacteria; phylum Bacillota; class Clostridia; order Oscillospirales; family Acutalibacteraceae; genus UBA737. The sequence continues at coordinate 2,750 of CAZUYL010000048.1, forward strand.
AATATGTAATTTAGAAACATATTGACCTGATACCGAGTTTAACGAAGACACGGCAATTTTGTTGCCACGCGGGTTTAGTAATACATTGTTTATAATATCTTTTGCGGAATTCCAAGTAAAAATGAGATTGAAATTTTTGTCATACACAGTTACTACCGATGTATAATTATCGGAATGTGTGGAAACGGCAAACGAACCGCTACGTGAAATGTTTGCATTTATTATATCATTATCGGTTTTTAAAGTGTCAATAAGCCCCGATAAATTATAGACATAAATATCATTACCGCCTTGGTCAAACACCAATACACGTGTGTCAGATACCGACATAATAGGATTTGCAAAACCGTGCATTTCAGAAAATATTTTTTTGCCGCCATTTGCGTAAGCGGTAATATTGGTATCGGTTAAAACATAATAGTAAGAGCCGTTTGAGTCGGTATCTAAAACGGTAGCACCTGCAAGTTGGTTCGGATATTTACCCGTACCCATTGCAGAAAAAACATTAACAACATTTTCATACAAACTAACGGGCAGAACAAACGATAAAACAATACAGGCAATCGCTATTACGGATACAGTAGTTAAAACAATTTTGGTTCGGTGCTTTTGTTTTAATTTTGCACCGCGAACAACCTTGATATCGTTTTCAGGCAAAACACTGCTTTTTCTTTTTGAATTATACATATTTATATTATTGGAAGCAGTACTTTTATGCTTTGTAACAGATTTCTTTTTAAACTTTTTTCTTTTATAATCAGCCAAAAAATATCACCACAGTTAATAATAAACTTTTTCTAATTTTAAAGCGTGCGGCGGTAAAGTATCGCCTGCAAAAGCACGGTTTTTAGTTTCAAAAACTTGCATGTAGCAGTCGGCATTTAACCTTTTGTAACCTACCGCAAGTGCGGTACCCGCTAAAATACGAACCATATTATATAAAAAACCGTTGCCCCTTATTACAAAATCAATGCAATCGAATTTTTGCTGTACGTAACATTCGTAAATCGTTCTAACAGTATCGGTTACGGTTCTTTTAGAACTTGAAAAACCTTCAAAATCGTGTGTGCCTAATATACCTTTACAAAATTCGTTCATTAAATCAATATCGGGCATTACGTCTAAATGCAACATATAACGTGAATTAAATGGGTTTTGAACACCTGTATACATTGAATATACATATTTTTTACCTTTTGAATTATATCTTGCGTGAAAATCGGATGCTACCTGACGGCAGCCTATAACCGCTATATCGTTAGGTAATAGAGAATTTAAACCTTTTAAAAAAGCATTTTCGGGGAACACATCATCACAATCAATATGGCATATAAATTCTTTTGCGTGTACACCGGCATCGGTGCGACTGCAACCTGTAACCGCAACGCTTGTTCCCGTAAGTTTTTTTAATGAATTTTGCAACACTTCTTGTACGGTAACGGCATTGGGTTGCACCTGCCAACCGTGATATGCAGTACCGTCATATGAAATTGTAAGTAACATTCTTTTCAAAAACAGCACCTCAAAAAAATTATAATATCACGTTAAACACAATAACCAACGCACAAAATACAATTACAGTTAAAAAAGCCCAAAAGTCACTTTTTTGATATTTTAACTGTTTCATACGCTGTTTACCAACACCGCCGTTATAACAGCGACATTCCATTGCTTCAGCGAGTTCATAAGCACGCCTTACCGAAGATATAAGCAAAGGCACTAAAATAGGAATAAGTGCTTTTATGCGATCAACCAATTTGCCGTTTTCAAGGTCGGCACCGCGTGCTTTTTGAGCGTTCATAATTTTTTGTGTTTCTTCAATTAAAGTAGGTATAAACCTTAATGCTATTGTCATCATCATAGCAATGGTGTGCACAACACCGCCAAGCCCTAAAAATCTAAGTGGAGAAAACAATTTTTCGATTGCATCGGTTAAATCAGTCGGCGTAGTGGTGTAGGTTAATGCGGCACTTGAGACTATAAGTAAAAAAATTCGTACCGACATAAACAACGCACGGCTGAGCGAACCTGTAGTTACTGTAAATACCCAAAGTGAAAAAATCACTTCACCTGAAGCACCGTAAAACAGGTTTATAATCATTGTGAAAATAAGTATCGGTAAAATGGCTTTAACATTTTTAAGATACATTTTAAGCGGAACTTTTGAAAGTTTAACAGCAACCAAAATAAAACAGGTCATAACCGCAAGTGAAGTCCAACCGCCAGCAATAAAGATAAGAACTATTACGGCAAAAAGCAAAATGAGTTTTGTTCGGGGGTCAAGTTTATGAACACAAGAGTTAGTATCGTAATACTGACCAAAAGTAATGTCTTTAAGCATTGGCGTTACCTCCCCTTTTTAATTCAAGAAGATACTCAACCGCACGGTCAACCGTAAAAATATCATCGGGTACGGGTATGCCTTTTTGTTTTAAAGCAATCATAACCTGTGTAACCATAGGTACCGAAAGACCGATGCTTTTTAAGAAATCATATTGTTTAAAAACGTTTTCGGTTTTATCAAAAAGCACCATTTCGCCCTTGTTCATTACAATCATTTTATCGGCAATGAGTGCCATATCTTCCATATTGTGTGAAATTATAAGCACGGTAGCACCGTATTTTTTGCGGTAGTCGGCGATTAATTTTATAACATCGTTTCTGCCTTTGGGGTCAAGACCTGCAACAGGTTCATCAAATACGATTATTTCGGGTTGCATTGCCATAACGCCCGCTATTGCCACACGGCGTTTTTCACCGCCCGATAAATCAAATGGTGATTTTTCAAAATAATCCTCTTTAATGCCTACAAGTTCGCAAATTTCATATACACGTTTTGATACTTCACTTTCAGATAAACCCATATTTTTAGGACCAAAAGCAATGTCTTTGAAAACTGTGTCTTCAAAAAGTTGATATTCTGGATATTGAAACACCAATCCAACACGTGAGCGTATGGCAGAGATTTTTTTAGGTTCTTCCCAAATGTTTTTGCCGTCTAATAAAATCTCACCCTCGCTTGCCTTTAAAAGACCGTTAAGGTGCTGAACCAAGGTAGATTTACCCGAACCTGTATGACCGATAATACCGATTATTTCACCCTTTTCTACCGAGAAACTTACATTTTTTACGGCATCATGTACAAAGGGTGTATTATCATCATAAGTGTGAGTTAAATTTTTAACTTCAAGTATAGCCAATTTTAAATTTCCTCCAAATGAATCGCATCGTAAATTTTTTGTGCTGATTCTTCTATAGAAATAACGTCGGTTGAAATATTTAATCCGCTCTGCTTTAACCTGTAAAGCAATTCGGTTGTTTGAGGTACATCAAGACCTACTTTTTTAAGCAAATCAATATCGCTGAATATTTTTTTAGGGGTAGAGTCTGCAACAATGTGTCCGCTGTCCATTACGATTACCCTGTCGGCATCTACAGCCTCTTCCATAAAATGCGTTATTAAAACAACCGTAATTCCGTTTTCACGGTTAAGTTTTTTGATTGTAGATATAATCTCATTTCTGCCTTTTGGATCAAGCATAGCGGTGGGCTCATCTAAAACAATGCAGTCGGGTTTCATAGCAATAATGCCAGCAATAGCAATTCTTTGCTTTTGACCGCCTGATAAACGATGCGGTGTCGATTTTCTGAATTCGTACATATCAACCGCTTTTAGTGCATCGTCAACCTCACGGCGTATAGTTTCGGGTGAGTGACCTAAATTTTCAGGTCCGAATGCAACATCGTCTTCCACAATAGATGCTACGAGTTGATTATCGGGATTTTGAAATACAAGACCAACTTTGCGTTTGATTTCAATATCATTTTCATCATCTAATGTGTTGAGTCCGTCAACAAGAACGGCACCTTCGCTTGATGTAGGCTTATATAAACCGTTTAATAATTTAGCTAAAGTAGATTTACCCGAACCGTTATGACCTAAAATCACTGTAAAACTGCCACGTTCTATAGAAAGATTAAAGTTTTTAATAACGGTTTGACGGTTTTCATTGTCTTCATATTCAAATGTAACGTTTTTTAGTTCAATTATATTGTCCATTTACTCAGTCCAAATCGTTGTATTTCCGCAAGGTAAAATAATATCACGTTTAGAAATTTTTATACCTATTTCGTCGGTATGTACGGCACCTTTACCCTTTGGTGCTATACAACTTTTAACCATATAATCAAGAATCGTTGGCGAAAGACCGCCCGTGTAAGAATTTAAAAAGAAAAACAATGGATTATCGCTTAAAATTTTACCGACATCGTCAAGTAATTCTGATATTTGCTGTTCTAATTTCCAAACTTCACCGTTGGGTCCTCTGCCGTAAGATGGCGGGTCCATAATAATGGCATCGTATTTGTTACCGCGACGTATTTCACGTTTTACAAATTTCATACAATCATCTACAAGCCAACGCACTTGACGGTCGGCAACACCGCTTGCCACGGCATTTTCTTTGGCCCAACCTACCATACCTTTTGATGCATCTACGTGTGTAACTTTTGCACCTGCTTTAAGGCAAGCAACAGTAGCACCGCCTGTATAAGCAAACAAATTTAAAACCGAAATTTCACGGTTTGCATTTTTTATAAGTTTTTGTGCTAATGACCAATTGACTGCCTGTTCGGGAAAAAGCCCTGTGTGTTTAAAGCCCATTGGTTTTAATCTAAAAGTGAGGTCATTGTAATTTATACTCCAAACATCAGGAACTTTTTTAAGCGTTTCCCAATAACCGCCGCCACTGTTAGAACGGTGGTAAACCGCATGGGCGTTGTTCCAACGGGAATCACGGTGGCCTTCGTGCCAAATTACCTGTGGGTCTGGACGTATTAAAATGATGTCACCCCAACGTTCAAGACGTTCGCCGTTGTCGGCATCAATTAATTCATAATCATAAAAATCGTTTACAGTTCTCATAAAATTTCCTTTATAAAAGCGATTGCTGTGAATTGTTATTTTTTATACCAAGATGTTCATATGCGGCGTTTGTAACACATCTGCCACGAGGTGTACGGGTTAAAAAACCGATTTGCATAAGATACGGTTCATATACATCTTCAATAGTAACCGATTCTTCACCTACTGCAGCTGCAAGCGTATCAAGACCTACAGGACCGCCGCCGTAATGATTTATAATTGCGGATAACATTTTGCGGTCAAAATCGTCGAGACCTAATTCGTCTATTTCAAACCTTGCAAGTGCACTTTGTGCAACATTAACATCAATAACACCGTCAAATTCAATTTCGGCAATATCGCGTACACGTTTAAGTAAACGGTTGGCAATACGGGGTGTGCCGCGTGAACGTGAAGCAATTTCCAAAGCACCTTCATCGTCAATCGGTATGCCTAAAATACCTGCCGAACGTTTAACGATTTGACCTAACTGTTCGGGTGTATATAGTTCAAGTCGCAATAAAACACCAAATCTGTCACGTAAAGGTGCGGTAAGTTGCCCCGAACGTGTAGTAGCACCAACCAAGGTAAAGTGCGGAACATCAAGCCTTATTGACCTTGCCGAAGGACCTTTGCCTAAAATAATATCAAGCGAAAAATCCTCCATAGCGGGATATAAAATTTCTTCAACATTGCGTGAGAGACGGTGTATTTCATCAATAAATAAAACGTCACCTTCGTTAAGCGATGTTAAAATGGCAACCAAATCACCCTGTTTTTCAATGGCAGGTCCTGATGTTACACGTAAATTAACACCCATTTCACGAGCAATAATGTTAGAAAGTGTTGTTTTACCAAGTCCGGGAGGACCGTACAGCAAAACGTGATCAAGCGATTCTTTACGCTGACGTGCGGCTTTAATATAAATACTTAAATTGTCTTTAACCTTATCTTGACCTATGTAATCATCAAGAGATTTAGGCCGTAAAGAAAGTTCGGTATCATCTTCGGCGGGAGTGTATTCAGGTGATACGATTCGATTTTCAAAATCCATTTCCTGTTCAATCATCAATTAAGCCCCCTCGCAAGTGATTTTAACGCCTGTTTAATAAGCGTATTTGTATCAAGTGAAGTGTCAAGTCGGCTTACCGCAAACGATGCTTCACTTTGAGTATAACCAAGCGAAACAAGTGCCTCGATTACCTCTTTTGGGTTGTTGTGATTTACGGCATTGCCTACCGATGCAATATCAAAAGATGTATCTTCTACAGTAATACTGCCGACTTTATCTTTAAGTTCCAAAACGATGCGTTGTGCAAGTTTTATACCCACGCCCGATGCAGCAGTAAGTGATTTTGCATCACCGCTTGCTATATATAAAAGTATTTTATCGGCTGCAAATTCAGATAAAATAGAAAGTCCTATTTTTAAACCGACACCGCTTACCGATGTAATTAACTTAAACACTTCTAATTCGTTGTTGGTTGAAAAAGCGTATAAATCAAGTGCATCTTCACGAACAGAAAGATATGTATGCAAAAAAACATTATCACCAATATTACCTGCTGTAGCGTGGGTTTGACGTGTAACATAACATTTAAAACCAACACCGCCACATTCCACAACAATATAATTTTGCTCTTTTATTATTAATTTACCACTTAATGTTGCAATCATTATTTAATACCTCTTAAATTCATATATAAACTACCCGAACAATGCCCGTGACATATTGCAAGTGCCAATGCATCGGCAGTATCGTCAGGTTTGGGCACCGAGTTTAAAGCCAAAAGATTTTTTACCATTTCCATAACCTGATGTTTTTCGGCTCTGCCGTAACCCGTAATGGACTGTTTTACTTGAAGTGGTGTGTACTCAAAAATATTAACGTCGAATTTTCTTGCCGCTAACAGAATTACGCCCCTTGCCTGTGCTACATCAATAGCCGTTGTGGTATTTGTGTTAAAAAACAGTTTTTCTATCGAAATACAGTCGGGTTTATAAGTGTTGATAAGGGTAGAAAAATCATCAAAAATTACACATAATCTATCAGCAAAATCCATATCGGGTGTTGTTGTAACAGCACCGTACGCTATCGTTTTAAAGTGAAAATTGTTGTATTCGACTATGCCGTAACCGATTGTTGCATAACCCGGATCAATGCCTAAAATACGCAAAATTTTCACCTCAAAAAACAAAATAGTTAATTACACTTATCAATTCAAATTATTATACCATAATATGCTTTTTTGAGCAATATTTTTTTATAAAAATTAATAA
>CAZUYL010000049.1:0-9859 GCA_964624945.1 uncultured Ruminococcus sp.
ATTATAAAAATCAAACTGCATGCCTAATACAAAAAATAGTAATCAATATAAATTGTAATCATATTTTTCAACATTTTAACTTTATATGCTTGACACATAAAAGGTTTTTATGTAAAATTAAGCTATTATATTAAGAAAGCGGTATTATTGTATGAAAACTGTTCCTTTTACCAAAAGTGATGTTCAAAATTGGGCTGAAAAATATCCTACACCTTTTTATGTTTATGATGAAGCAGGCATAACCAAGTGCGTAACCGATTTATATAAAGCATTTTCTTGGAACAAGGGTTTTAAAGAATATTTTGCGGTAAAAGCAACACCTAATCCTGCAATTTTACGCCTTTTAAACAGTTTGGGCTGCGGCACCGACTGTGCTTCTATACCTGAAATTGTTTTATCTCAAAAAAGCGGTATTAACGGTAAAAATATAATATTCACTTCAAACGAAACAACGGTTGCCGAATATAAAGCAGCACTCGATGCAGGTGCGATTATTAACCTTGACGATATTACACATATAGATTTTCTTGAAAAAATTGCACCGTTGCCTGACACTATGTGTTGCCGTTATAACCCAGGTCAGTTTAATATCACCAACGATATTATGGGCCATTTGTATGACACAAAATTCGGTATGACTCACGATCAAATTATTGAGGCATTCGGTATTTTGAAATCTAAAGGCGTTAAACACTTTGGTATTCACGCTATGCTCGCAAGTTGTTCATTGGTAGAAGAATATTATCCGCGTTTGGCAAAAAAATTATTTAAGTTTGCACTTGAAATTAAAGAAAAACTTGACATCAACGTTGAGTTTATCGACCTTTCGGGCGGTGTTGGTATACCCTATAAACCTACCGAAGAACCTGTAGACATTTTTGCCATAGGTGAGGGCGTACACAAGGTTTATGATGAACTTATAACTCCGTCAGGTCTTGAAATTGCCTTGTTTACCGAAATGGGCCGTTACATAACAGGACCTTACGGATATTTAGTAACAAAGGCGTTGCATAAAAAGCACATTTACAAAGAATATATCGGCGTAGATGCAACCGCTTGTGATCTTATGCGACCTGCAATTTACGGTGCATATCATCATATTACCGTTTTAGGTAAAGAAACCGAAAAAGCGGTAGGTAAATTCGATGTTGTAGGTTCACTTTGCGAAAACAACGATAAATTTGCCGTCGACCGCGAATTACCGCAAATTGATACAGGAGATTATCTTGTTATACACGATGCAGGTGCACACGGTCATTCTATGGGTTACAATTATAACGGCAAATTGCGTTGTGCGGAATTTATGTTAAAACCGAACAAAAACATCGAAATGATACGCCGTGCACAAACTATGCAAGATTATTTTGCAACACTTGATATTGATGCCGCATTTAACTGAAAAATAATTTTCTTGTAAAAAGTGTCGGTATTTGTTATAATCACATTAAGGTAACAGAAATAAAAGGGATGAATAAAAATGTCTGTTGGTTTCAGAAAAAGTCTTTTTGGATTTAATTGCGACGATGTTATTGATTACATACAGGAGTCGCACAAAAATTTTTCGGAAAAAGAAAACGAATTAAATAAAAAAATAACCGAACTCGATAACGTTATTGCCGAAATTAATACACAATTGGCAGAGGTTAAAAAATCTAAATCAGAAGTAGAACTTCAATTAAAAGAATATACCGATAAATATGATGAAATCGAACGTCTTTCACAAAATATAGGTAAACTTTATCTTGTGGCACAGGCAAATGCACAGTCTATAATGAAAAATACCGCTGAAAGCAGCGATATAACAAGACGTGAGGTAGAAAAAAATCTTTCTTCGATTGATACCGCTCACGATTCACTTGCAAAATTAAAGCAAGATATTTTAAAAACATCTGATGATTTTGTGAATAAGGTTGATTCGCTTGTGAATTCACTTTCAACAGCACGTGAACAGGTGGTTCAAAATAATGACAGTAACCGTAAACTTGTTGAAAGTTTTGAAACCGTTTTTACCGATATAAATAACAGATAGTTCATTGATTATTGCATATTACTTAAAACCGAAAAGCAAAAAGAGTGACCGTAAAAATCGGTCACTCTTTTTGCTTTATATAAACCTAAATTTTTTCAAAATCATTTACGCCGTGTTTACATATAGGGCAGATAAAATCTGCAGGCAGGGTGTCGCCTTCGTAAACATAACCGCAAATTTTACAAACGTAGCCTTTTTTTGTTGAAATTTCAGGCTTTGGTTTTATATTTTCTTGATAAAAACTATATGTCATTGTTGTTTTATCCGAAACCGTTTGCATTTCTTCTACCGAACAGATAAACATACCGTGTGTGTCAAGGTCAACATATTCTTGAACCTTTAACGATATATAAGAATTTATATATTCAGGCAAAATGGCAAGTCCGTTAGCAGAACGTTGTGGGGTTAAATCTGAAAACTTGTCGGTGTTTCTGCCACTTGTAAATCCAAATTTTTCAAAAACAGAAAACGGCGTATCGGTGCTTAAACAGTTAATATTCATTTTTTGGGTGTTTTTAATAACGTGGTGTGAATAGTTTTGTTTATTTACGGTAACGGCAATTCTGTTTGGCATATCGGTAACTTGAGTTACGGTATTTACAATAAGACCGTTATCTTTTTTGCCGTCGTTACAAGTTACAACATATAAACCGTAACCTATATTAAAAAGGGCAGATAAATCATTTTTGGCATTATTCGGTTTTGAATATTCTTGACAAAGTTCTTCTGCGAGTGAGTTTAGTTGTGAAAGCGAGATATCGTTTAAAGATGATAAAATTTTAACATTGTTTTCGGTAAAGTTAAGATTTTTTGATTTAGCAAACATATCTTTCATTACTTTTGCAGCAACAGGTGCCCAAGAACCGTTTTCTATAAAACCTATAGTACGGTTTTGAAAATTGCGTTCGGTAAGGTGATTTATAAACTCACGCATAAAGGGGAATATATCCGAATTGTAGGTAGTGGTAGCAAGAACCAATTTGCCGTAACGGAAAGCATCTTCAACTGCTTCTGCCATATCGCAACGTGCAAGGTCGTTTATAACAACTTTTGGGCAACCGTTTTCGGTTAGTTTTTTTGCTAATTCATAAACGGCTTTTTTTGTATTACCGTAAACCGATGTATAGGCAATAACTACACCTTCGGTTTCAACTTTATAACTTGACCATATATCGTAAAGGTTGATGTAATAACCTAAATTTTCGGTAAGAACAGGGCCGTGCAACGGGCAAATTTTTTGTATATCTAAATTTGCCGCTTTTTTAAGTAACGCTTGCACCTGTGCACCGTATTTGCCAACAATACCTATATAATATCTGCGTGCTTCACAAGCCCAATCCTCATCGGTATCAGGGGTACCGAATTTGCCGAAACCGTCAGCTGAAAACAAAACTTTATCGGTGCTGTCATATGTTACAATAACTTCAGGCCAATGCACCATAGGTGCGGTTATAAATTGCAAATTGTGTTTACCGAGTGACAAAACATCGTTTTCGGCAACTATAAGCCTGTTTGAAGCAAAATCATTATTAAAAAACTGGTTACACATATCAAATGCTTTAGCACTTGCAACAACACAAACATTAGGATAACAGTTTACAAAGTTTAAAATATTCGCAGAATGATCGGGTTCCATATGTTGAATAATTAAATAATCGGGTGATTTGTCGCCAAGTACGTTTTGTACGTTATCTAACCATTCGTGAGTGAATTGAACATCAACTGTGTCTATAACGGCAATTTTTTCATCAATAATTACGTATGAGTTGTATGATATTCCGTTTGGCACAATGTATTGACCTTCAAATAAGTCGATTTTTCGGTCATTAACGCCAACATATTTAATATCGTTGGTAACTGTCATTAAAATCACAACCTTTTTAAAAATTTTACAGTGTAATTATACATTATTGACTTAATAATTGCAATAAATGTGTATAAATCTTTTGACATAATCACTTAATTACAGTATAATCTTTTTAAAGCAATTTATAATTTGAAAATGGGGTAGTAATAAAATATGTCAGTAATTAAAGGATTTCACCACGTTGCACTAAGATGTGCTGATATTAACAAAAGCCTTAGTATGTATAAAGCACTCGGTATGAGTGAGGTTATTCGTTGGGGAGATGGCGAAAAACTTATTGTTATGTTAGAAACTCAAAGCGGTGACCGTATAGAATTTTTTGCAAACGGCTCGGATTTTTACAGTGAAAACGGTAAATGGCAACATTTTGCCTTTTGCGTAGATGATGTTGATGCCGCTTATAAAACCGCGATTGATTTAGGCTTTAAAACGCAAACTGCACCAAAAACCGTTCCACTTGATTCACAACCCTATAAAACTACGCTAAATGTTGCCTTTGTCGTAGGTCCCGACGGTGAATCACTTGAATTTTTTAAAGAGATAAAGGATTAAATTATGATAAAAATACTTTTTGTTTGTCACGGCAATATATGCCGTAGCCCAATGGCTGAATTTTTAATGAAAGATTTAGTTGAAAGACGTGGAATTGCGGATGATTTCTACATAAAATCTGCTGCCACTTCTACCGAAGAAATAGGCAACGGTGTGTATCCGCCTGTTAAAAAAATTCTAAACGGCAGGGGCATTGACTGTTCTGAAAAACACGCCGTGCAAATGACCGCAGAAGATTATAAAAAATTTGATTATATAATTTGTATGGACGATAATAATTTGCGTAATATGAATTATATTGCACCCGATACCGATAAAAAGTATCATAAATTACTTGATTTTACAAACACGCCGCACAATGTGGCTGACCCATGGTACACAGGTGATTTTTTAACTACCGAAAAAGAGATTGAAAACGGTTGTAAAGCGTTACTTGATTATATAATAGGTTAATAAAAAGCATTGAGCCTTTAGTTTTAGGTTCAATGCTTTTTTGTGAAAATAAGATAAAATTTTTGTTTAAAATTTTACTGTAAGACGTTTCATAGCAAATGCCGAATTTGAGTTGACTGTTAGTTTGTATTTGCCGCCCTTTAGTGTTAATGGTTGTTTTATTGTTATAACTTCACCTTCGGTACCGCCAAGCGTCATCATATCTATACGCTCATCATCTAACATAACAGTTATAACGTATTGTGCAATATCGGGTGCGTTTACAACATAATCATAAACAAATAAGTATTTGCCGTCTTGCTCGATTTCAAAGTCATATTGCTTGCCGTTTTCAATATTGTTATAAATAAGAACTTCGTTCATAACCGATTCATTCGGCATAGCAAAATCGGGCTTTTGGCAACCGTTTTCAACAAAACGTTTGTATGCATATGTGTTTAAAATATAATTTAATATATTTATACTGCAATTTTGTAAATCTCGTCGGGTTATATAACCGCTGTCAAGACCTTCGACAATATTATCGGGTTTGCTTTCGGCACTTTTACACACCATATATAAATCGTTTTGTGAAAGAACCATTTGCTTTAAATTGTTTTTCGATGCAGGCTCACCCATGCAGTTCATTCTTGCCCACCAGTCTGTCATAACAATGCCTTTAAAACCCCATTCATCACGTAAAATAGCGGTGGTGAGGTCATAATTTCCTGCAGAATGGTAACCGTTTATCAGGTTGAATGATGACATAATCGCAGTTGCGTTTCCTTCAGATATTGCAATTTCATAGCCTTTAAGATATATCTCACGCAAGGCTCGTTTAGATACAACTGCATTATATGTATTGCGGCCTGCCTCTTGATTGTTGCAAGCAAAATGTTTTAAAACGGTGCCTGCACCTACACTATGCATACCACGACATACTGCCGCCGCCATTTTACCTGTAAGCAGTGGGTCTTCAGAAAAATATTCAAAATTTCTGCCGCCTAAAACACTGCGGTGAATATTCATACCCGGACTTAAAAGTGCATCAATTTTATACGATGCCAACTCTAAGCCTTCGTAAACGTGAAGTTGCTCTATAAGTTCATCATTAAAGGTAGAGGCAAGCAATGTACCAATAGGCATTGAAGTAGCCTCTTCACCCGAATCAAGACGTATTCCCGAAGGACCGTCACTAACACAAACTACAGGAACGCCGTAATCAAGCAAACTGTTTGTAACACCACCAAAAGCACCTGCAGTACCCGATGTTACCTTTTGTGAATACATACCTTCGCCTTTTACTAAGGCACGCATATCTTCAACCGAGAGTTGTGATACAAATTGTTCTATAGTGCATTTACCTGAGATTACATCTTTAAGTTTAAAACCGCAATCGCCTGTATATTCAAGCTCGGGCAGTCGGCTTTGATTGATACGTTCTTTTAAAGATGAAGTTTTAATCGAAACAGCCTCTGCCAAGCAGTCAAATTTATCACCGTTTTTAATAGGTTTTATTCGGTTAAAGGCTTTAGTCGGTGCGGCTGCATCGCTTGATTTTTTAACCAAAACGGTATCTTGTAACTCACCACTTACGGCAAAAGTTAAATTTTTTACCGAATTGCCGACAAATATATTATAGATGCCGTTTTCAAGAACAAAACAGTTTTCAAAACCTGTTATTCCCGTATCATCAAAAGTTGCAAGTGATTTTATTGAAAAATTAAATGTAACGGTTTGTGATTCAAGGGGAGATAATTCTTTAGTTTTTTTGTAGGCACACAGTTGAAATTTAGGTTGACCGAGTTTACCTTGCGGTGCCGAATAATAACATTGTACAACCTCTTTACCGCAAAAATTTCCTGTATTGGTAACGGTAATATTTACGGTAAAATTATCACCGTCAAAGGTTGAATTTATATCCGACATTTTAAAGGTGGTATAAGATAAACCGTACCCAAACGGATAGATAACTTTTTCAGGGTAAAATGTTTCAAAATAACGGTATCCGACATAAATATCTTCGGCATAAATATTTTCAGTTTTGTCGCCGAAATTTTTATGGGCAGGGTAGTCGGCAATATTATATGCAACCGTGTCGGTAAGTTTGCCCGAAGGTGAAACCTTGCCCGTAAGTAAATCGGTTACGGCGTTTCCGCCTTCCATACCGCCATGCCAAATGTACATAACGCATTTTATGTTGTATTTTTCAACAAAAGACATATCAATTATATTTCCGACATTTAGCAGTACACATACGTTTTTAAATGCTTTTGATACATTTTTAAGCATAGTGTGTTCATCGGCGGTTAAATAATATGAACCTGATTTATCGGAATTATCTTGATCTTCGCCTGCGGTTCTGCCGATTACTACTATTGCCTTATCAGAAACCGATGCCGCTTTTGTTACCATTTCTTGTGTGATGGGCATTTCTTTTTGAAACCACGGTTGAGTAGCCCAACCGTCGCCTTTTTCAAAAGGATTTGTTTTAATCCATTCAAGATATGTGTTGTACAATTCGCGGTTTACTTGAACCACACCTGATTTTATAAGCGGTTCTGTAATATTTGTAACATAAGGGGCGTTTACCGCACCGCCAGAACCTGTACCCGATTTATTGTAATCAATCTGTGTTCTGCCGAAAACCGATATTTTTTCACCGTTTGTAAGCGGTAAAATATTGTTTTCGTTCTTAACAAGAACAGCACCCTCGGCTGCGGCAACACGGCAAAGAGCGGCAAGTTCTTTTATCGGTTCGGGTTTAAGATTTGAAATATCAATCTTCATAATCTATTATTAAAACCTCAACAAATTAAATTTTTGAAAGTAAATTATCTATTGATTTATCGTCGCTGAAGTCAATATCACAAGGCTTTTTCAACATTGACCAACTTTCAGTAAGGGTTAGTGTGTCACCCGATTTTACATTGGTAAGCGGACTTAACGATTCAACCTCAATAAAACCGTTGTTGGTATATGTTTCAAAAGAGCAGTTGTTGTCGGGATATTCGGCATTATCTGCAAAAGCAAACGATTTGCGGAATATATCATCATGAAGGCAGTAATAAACCGCTTCTTTACGAAGGTCAAAACCAAGTTTAAAGGGTTGTTCAATATTTGGATTTTGGTTAAGTGTTACATAATCTTTACCAAAACGAACACGACTGTCACTAAGGTTTGTGTACGGCCATACCGAAATGTTGCGGTTGTGCAAAAGCACGGTGTCGTTATCATTCATAGGTATAATAAGTGTGCCGTTTTGTGCAGAAACGGTGAGTCCCCAAACCGAGAATTTTTTGCTTTCGGGAGAAATGTTTTTAACACGCATAAGAACCTGCATATTGGCATCATCGGGGTCCATTTTAATTTCAAGTTGTTTTTGAAAACCGTTTTCTGTTTCGGCTTTCGGTGTAAATATTGCACCGCTTTCGGTGAGTTCGTATTCAACGGGATCAGTATCGGGGTAGTAACATTCGGGGTAACTTTCGGGTGAAGTCCAAATTCTGTGCCCGCCTAAAATTTCCCATTGTTTACCTTTGCCGAAAAAGTTTTCAAATTCGTCATCGCATTTAGGTGCGGTAACATTTCTGTTGTCGTTCATAACGTTTATGCCGTCTTTAAATCCGAATTTAATAATTCGCGGACCAACGTCAACCGTAATGTATGCTTCAATAATTCCGTTTGAAATGCTTAGTACATTACCGTAGTCTTTGTAATTTTTTAGTTCTGTTATAATCATAACAATTCCTCCGTTTTGATTAATTTTTGTTTTAATTCTAATCCGCATTCAAGCGGTTTTTTAAGTGATAATGAGTAAATGTCTGTGACTCGGCATTCGGTATCAAATACTTTTTGTGCTTCAAGACCTAATTGCTTTATTTGTGAGGCACGTGTAACAACAGGTATTAACCCATGCGTTTTTTTTAAGTGTAAGAGCCCCGATTTGTTAAATCCTAAAACTCGCACATAGGGGGGAGGTGTCATAAACAAACTGTTATCAAAATCTAAAAAAGCGGATAATACCAACCGTCTTATACGTGCTAATGTGTAACGCTTAGATTTAATTTCGGCATATAAGCCGTCTAATGTTGTTGCGGTTTTTGCCGCATTGTAAATTTTGTTATGTAAGCCCTCGCTAATATCGGGCAGATTTTTAAGTTGATCGGCGGTTTTGTTTCGCAAAGAACAAAGCATTGCGGTTTCAAGTCGGTAAATATCCGCCGTATTTTCATTTGCGGTAAGAGATTGTATTTCGGTGGGAATAAACCGTTTTATGCCGTCAAAATTGCCGTTTTGCAATTCTTTTCTTATATATGATGAAGAAACGTGTTCATCTGATAAATCATTGCTGTCGTGAGCGGAACCCAACCGTTTTGTGCAGTAAAATTCTATTGGCAGGTTAAGTTTTTTTGCGGCGATGATATATTCAATGCCTAAATTGTCGTTAGGATTACGTAAAATGTTAAAATCTATACCGAGTTCACAAGCGGTATATTCACGTGCGGCGGCAAATGTAATGCCTGATTTTGCTTTTTGAGTGGCAAGTGAAAAAAAGTTGTCACCGCAAAGCACATCGGCGGCGTGTTTAAGTTTTTCAATGTCACCGCATTCACTACCGAAAATTATTTTATTGCAACCTAAGTTGTAAAGTTGCCATACACCTGCTAAGGCAAAGTTTTGTGCGGTAGACATACTCCAAAGTACAGGCATTTCCGCAACAATATCAGCCCCACAACGCAATGCAAATTCCACACGGCGATTTTTACTTATAACGGCAACATCACCACGTTGTACAAAGTTACCGCTTATAACACAAACTACCGTGTCACCGAGTTTGTGTGCACAGTCAATTATGTATTTGTGTCCCGTATGTAAGGGGTTAAATTCCGCGATAATGCCGACTGCCGACAAAAAAACACCTCTTTTTGCAAAAACACTTGAAAAAAGCGAACTAATAAAGTATTATATATTATATG
>CAZUYL010000050.1:0-9778 GCA_964624945.1 uncultured Ruminococcus sp.
AAATCATTCTTTATGGTATAATTATAATAACGTTTTTGAAAGGTGTTTTATTATGAAAAGAACAAAACTTGTTGACAGGCTGCTTCCCGATTATACCAACGGCGAAGAAATTTTTAATATGGTAACCCACATTGTAGGCGGCGGTTTAGGTGTTGTGTACCTAACACTTTGTGTAATTGTGGCGGCTTTGCACCGTAATGTATGGGGCGTTGTGTCCTCGGCAATATACGGGGCATCGGTTATAGCACTTTTTACAATGTCAAGTGTTTATCACGGTTTAAAACCCGTAATGGCTAAAAAAGTTTTACAGGTGCTTGACCATTGCACCATATATTTTATGATAGCAGGCACATACACACCTATAATGCTGTCGCTCTTGCGTAAAACACATCCTATTACGGCGTGGGTGGTTTTTGGCGTTGTGTGGGGCATTGCGGCACTTGCAATAACGCTTAATGCAATCGACCTTAAAAAATACAGCGTGTTTTCTATGATTTGCTACATAGGTATGGGTTGGTGTGTAATATTAACCATTGTACCCGTATATAAAGCACTTACTTTTTGGGGCTTTATGTGGCTTTTGGGCGGCGGTATACTTTACACCATAGGTGCTATTTTGTTTGGCATTGGTGCCAAGGTAAGATATATACATTCTGTTTTTCATATATTTGTTGTTTTAGCAAGTATTATGCACTTTTTTTGCATACTGTTTTACGTTCTTTAAAAATTCACATAAAACCTGCTTTTTCGTAAAATAAAGTGGGTGGTGATTGTGTGAAACACTATAAAAAAAGACATAATTTTTTTGTATTAAAAAGATGGTTACTTGTGCTTTTAAGTTTGATTTTGGTTAGTGCATTGTGTATTATACACGTAAAACCCTTTGTTTTTGTTTACGCTAAAAGCACAGCCGAAACAATACTTTTAAATGCCGCAAATGAAGCGGTACTTAACATTTTAGAACAAGATGGCATTACCTATACCGACATATCAAGCATATCCCGTAAAGAAGATAACACTTTTACAGGAATAGAAATAAACATTGAAAAAGTAAATCTTTTAAAAAGCAAAATTTCAAACGAAATATCACGCATTGTATCGGCAAATAATAAATACAACCTTTACATACCCGTGGGCACACTTTTCGGCAATGAATACACAACGGGGTACGGGCCTAAAATTAAATTTAAAATGCAACTTACCGAAACGGCTGTAATAGATTTTGAAAGCAAGTTTCAGTCTTCGGGAATAAATAATGTGCTTCATCAAATAATCATAAAAATAGATATTAACGCAAGCGTGCTTATGATGGGTTGTACCGACGGTTTTTCGGTTTCTACCACCGCTTTGGCGGCACAAACCGTAATTGTGGGTGCGGTTCCAGATTCGTTTACAAATGTAGTTGAATATCCGTATGACGATGTAGCAGATGAAATTTTCAACTATGCCGATTTAGATTAAAATTTAAAGGAGTAAAAAATGGACTTTAAACAAGCAAAAAAAAGAGTATCACAACTCACAAAAGAAATTCGTTATCATAACGAACTTTACTATAATCAAGATTCACCCGAAATATCCGATTTTGAATACGATGCTCTCACGCGTGAACTTAAGGCAATCGAAAAAGAATACCCCGAACTTATTACTCCCGATTCGCCTACACAAAAAGTAGGCGGTGCGGCACTTAAACTTTTTTCACCCGTTGAGCATAGTGTAAGAATGGAAAGTTTGCAGGACGTTTTCAGCGAAGCCGAACTGCGAGATTTTGGCGAAAAAATTAATACCGATATAACCGCTTTTTCGGTAGAGCCTAAAATTGACGGACTTTCGGTCTCACTTGAATATTCAAACGGCGAATTTGTGCGTGGCTCTACACGTGGTGACGGCAACGTGGGTGAAGACGTAACCGCAAATCTTTTGCAGATAAAATCTATACCTAAAAACATTGATTTTAAGGGCAGGCTCGAGGTCAGAGGTGAGGTGTATATGCCTCGAAAATCGTTTTTCAAACTTGTTGAACGTCAAGAACTTTTGGGTGAACCTACACCTAAAAATCCACGCAATGCCGCCGCAGGTTCACTCCGCCAAAAAAACAGTGCCGTAACCGCAAACCGCGGGCTTGACATTTTTATATTCAACGTTCAAAATATAGAGCAAAAAACCTTTAACTCGCATATAGAAAGTCTTGATTTTTTAAAGTCGCAAGGCTTTAACGTTTTGCCGTTTTACACCAAATGCAAAACGATTGAAGAGTCTATTGCCGAAATACGCCGCATAGGTGAAAACCGCGGCAGTTATGAATTTGACATTGACGGTGCTGTTATAAAGGCGGATAATCTTGCCTACCGTGAAGAACTCGGCAGTACGGCAAAATATCCGCGTTGGGCGGTAGCGTTTAAATATCCGCCCGAAGAAAAAGAAACGGTTTTAAAATCTATTGAAATCAACGTCGGCAGAACAGGTGCTCTAACCCCTACCGCTGTGTTTGAACCGATACAACTTGCAGGCACCACCGTAAGCCGTGCGGTGCTTCACAACGAAGATTTTATAAACGAAAAGCAAATCGGCATAGGTGATACAATCGTTGTGCGAAAAGCAGGCGAAATTATACCCGAAGTTTTATCGGTAATCCGTCACGGTGAAAATTCATCTGTTTTTAAAATGCCTACACATTGCCCGTCTTGTAACGCACCCGTTTTTCGTGAAGAAGGTGAAGCGGTTATACGTTGCACTAATTCCGATTGTCCCGCACAACTGTTGCGTAATTTGATACACTTCACTTCGCGTGATGCTATGGATATCGAGGGCTTAGGTCCTGCCATGCTTGAACAGTTAGTTAATGCCGATTTAGTGCACAACATAGTAGATATTTACACCCTTGACTTTGAAAGCGTTATGCGGCTTGAACGCATCGGTGAAAAATCTACCCAAAATTTATTTAATGCTATTGAAAAATCAAAGAGCAATGACCTTTCAAAATTTATAACCGCTTTGGGTATTAGACATATAGGCACAAAAGCGGCAAAACTTTTGTCAGAAAAATTCGGTGATATTGACGCCGTTATGTCTGCAACCGCTCAAGAATTAGAAAATATAGAGGGCTTTGGTTCGATTTTGGCAAATTCCACCGCAGATTATTTTGCCGTAGAAGAAAACCGTGATATGATAAACCGCCTAAAAGAATTAGGGGTTAATACACGCTCTTTAAAAACCGTTACAGATAAACGTTTTGATGGTATGACCTTTGTGCTTACAGGCACATTGCCAACATATAAACGTTCCGAAGCGGCAGAAATTATTGAATCTTTCGGTGGCAAGGTGTCGGGTTCGGTGTCTAAAAAAACAACCTATGTGCTCGCAGGTGAAGAGGCAGGCAGCAAACTTGACAAGGCTAATTCTTTAGGCGTTGCGGTTATTGATGAAAATGAATTCAACCATATGATAGAGTAGGTTTTTAAAAAAATATTGCCATATAAGTATTAATGTTTTATAATTAAAATATCATTAAACAAAGGAGTGTTTAGTATGAATAAATTAAAAAGATTTGCGGCACTTGTTTTGGCGTTGCTTATTGTAACGGCAACATTACCCACATTTGTAACTTTTGCCGCCGATTCCGATATGCGATACGGTCGTAAATTGCTCGGTGAAATGTCAAACGGCAGTAATATGCAAGCCGTGTACGACCAACTTGTAACCGAATGTGCGGATGCAACGGCTGAAATTAAGGTTAACATCGGTGAAAATAATATAGATGACGACTCGCTGTGTGAAATATTTAATTTGTTTTATTATGACTACCCCGAATACTTTTGGTTAAATGGTGCGTACAGTTTTTCAGGTACCACAGAATCGGTAAATTTTAAACCTATATACACCTTTACAGGCGATGCACTCACAAAAGCAAAAAGTGACTATAACGCAAAGGTGACAAAACTTACAAGCGGCATTAGTGGTTCTGATTATGAAAAGGCAAAAACTTTGCATGACCGACTTATTGACACCGTGCAATACGAACCTACCAACAACGACCAAAACGCTTACGGTGCTTTGGTAGAGGGCAAAGCCGTATGTAACGGTTATGCACGTGCTTATCAACATCTTATGATTTCGGTGGGTATTCCCGCTTGGTACATACGCGGTACAAGTGTTAACCCCGCTACAAATTTATATGAAAGCCACGCTTGGAATCTTGTTAAATTAGACGGCAAATGGTATTACACCGATGTCACTTGGGATGATCAGGGTGATAATACATTCTATGCTTATTTTAACGTTACAAAATCAAATTTTGATAAAGACCACAATGTAGATGATAAATTTAAAAATTACATTAAAAACATTGATGCCACATCTACCGAAGCCAATTACTATGTTAAATCAAACCGTGTTTTAAACGGCTATAACAGGGCAGAACTTATAGCGATTATAAAAGCCGACAAATACAAAACACAGTTATACATAAACGGCGATGTTAATAAATTTATAAACGATTTCAGTGATGATTTTCAGAATTTGGCAACCGAATTACAGGTTGTTAAAAGTGTTAATATTATAAATATCGGCAATGCCGTAATTTTAGATTTTGAAACAATAGGTGTTTGGAAAGCAAATGCTAACGGCTGTTGGTATCAATATCCGGACGGCACTTACCCGACAAATAAATTAGAAAAAATTGACGGTGCTTTCTACTACTTTAACGAAAGCGGTTACGCAGTTAAAGGTTGGGCTACAATCGGTGATGGTTGGTATTATTTTAATGAATCTGACTACAAAATGGCGGTAGGCTGGTTGCAAATCGGCAGTAGTAAGTATTACTTCAATTCAAACGGTAAAATGGTAAGCGGTTGGTTTAAAATTGAGTCTACTTGGTATTACTTTAATCCCGACGGTTCAATGGCAACAAACTGTTGGGTAGGCAATTATTGGGTAAATGAATCAGGCACTATGGCAACAGGTTGGAAAAACATTGACGGTTCCGACTACTACTTTACCGAAGAAAGCGGCTTTACAAAAGGCTGGAAGGTTATTGACGGTCAAAAATACCTTTTTGACACCAACGGCAAATGTATTGAAAATGTACATAAATTTGTTATCGACGTTTCAAAAAATCAAGACAATATAGATTGGGATAAGGTAGTTTCAGCAGGTGTAGATGCGGTTATTTTGCGTAGCAGTTATGCCACCGACGTTGACCGCAAATTTAATGAGTATATATCACAGTTGAACGAAAAGGGTATTCCTTACGGCACATATACTTACAACACAGCAACTACAGTAGAAGAAGCCGAAACACAGGCTAAAAAAGTTGTTGAAATTTTAAAGAATGCCAACGCAAACCCAACTATGCCTGTGTTTGTAGATATTGAGCAAGACGACGGCAAATGTGATTTGGTTGCCGTTGCAAAAACATATATGGCGGTATTTGTTGAAAACGGTTATTTGCCCGGCATTTACGCAAACAAAAACTATTGGACAAATTACCTCAATGATGAGTCACTTGACCTTTATTATAAATGGATAGCACAATACGGTGTAAATAACGGTTATCCGAGCACAGCCGTTTCACCTAATGCCAACGGTGAAAATTATATGATGTGGCAATATACCGATAAGGGCGTTCTTGACGGCATAACCGATAATACCGTTGACTTTAACGGACTTTTTGATAATTATATCAAGGCTGACGGTTGGCGTTTGGTAAATAGCAAATATTACTATTACCAAAACGGTTATTTAACAATCGGTTGGAAAGAAATCGGCGGCAGTTGGTACTACTTCTATTCTGACGGTCAAATGGCTGCAAGCACTTGGATAGGTAACGATTACGTAACCGCAAGCGGTGCTATGGGTTATAGCACATGGCAACAAGATTCAAACGGCTGGTGGTACAGTTATGCTGACGGCAGTTACGCAATAGGCTGGGCAGTAATTGACGGCAGTTGGTATTACTTTAATGCAAGTGGCTATATGCAAACAGGCTGGCAGTTAATAGGCAGTGATTGGTACTATTTTTACTCAGGCGGTCAAATGGCAACAAACACTTGGATTGGTAACGATTACGTAACCGCAAGCGGTGCTATGGGTTATAGCACATGGCAACAAGATTCAAACGGCTGGTGGTACAGTTATGCTGACGGCAGTTACGCAATAGGCTGGGCAGTAATTGACGGCAGTTGGTATTACTTTAATGCAAGTGGCTATATGCAAACAGACTGGGCATTAATAGGTGGTTCTTGGTACTACTTCTACTCAGGCGGTCAAATGGCATCTAACTGCTATGTAGGCGGTTATTGGCTAACCGCAAGCGGCGTAATGGCTTAATAATTCACAATGCATAATGCATAATTATATGTGTAGTTAAGCCGCATACCGGAGTTTGAATTTAATCTAAAACTCAATAAATAAAAAACACAGACAGTATCTAAGAGATTAGGTACTGTCTGTTTCTGTGTAAGGTAAAATTGATTAAAGCAGCAACTTAATTCTTGGTTCCCTTTGATTAAGGAAAATTCCATCACGGGTGAGGGAAATGTCACGAAGTGACAAAGGGAGACAGTGCCGTCAGCACTGTTGAGCGTAGCGAGACTAAGGGATAGAAAAGATTGATTAAATATATCGCTTTATCAATGCAATTAAGTTTTTATCACATTGATATTTATATAATTTGCAATTTAGTTTTCGACAATTCCTCCACCGTCTCGGCTGCCGCCTCGGTCGGTGCTTATGCTACGCAGAGGTGTCCACCGGACATCCGCACCCTTTACACAAGTGAGGTGAGAAAAATATACATCTATAATCCAATAATTTCGTTATCTATTAATAGTGTAAATAAGTAATTGCAAAATTAATTATAGTAAAAAACACATTTTGAACGGTTAAATCTTAATCAATAAAAAACTAACCTTACTGTTTTTAGTTAGCAAGGTTAGTGGTGGTTGTATTAAATTTATAATAATAAGCGTTAATCTTTATCTGAGTTTGCCGTTAAATTTTCCAAGACGGCAAGTGCTTGTTTATAATACGTTTCTACGTCTTTGCTGTTTTCAATGGCGGTGCCTTTTATAGTTCTGCAAGAAATTTGCAGATTGTCGGGTGTGTCATAAAATCCGCTTTTATCAACACAGTATTCATAAAAATCGTCACCGAATTTAAAGGGTTCACCTTCAAAGAAAGAAACATCTTCCGAAATGCTCATAAGATATTCGTAAGAATCATCATCGGTTATAAACAGCAAAGCCGACGCATCGGTTGCTATTAATGATTGCACTTTGGTACGGTTGGTGTAATTGTACTCGGTGTTTTGGTCTTTATCGTTAATGGAACAGTTAATAACATTAACGTTTATTTCGCCGTCGTTGTTTAAGTCGGGGCAATATTCTTTTAAATATTCGCTCATTTTTTTGCAGTTGGGTTCACCTGTTATTTCATATGTAAACAAAACAACCGTTGCATCGTATTGAGTTTTTGTGGCACATTGAACACAAAGCAATGTTATAGCCACCGCGAGTAATAAAATTACAACTATTGTCAATTTATCGTGGTACCAAATGTTTTTTAACTTATCTTTAAAAGTAAGCGGAGCGGTTAATTCGCTTGGTTTAGGTTGCGGTTTTAATTCGCCCTGTTGCATTTTTTTTAGTTCTAAAAATTCTTTTTGTGCAAATTTGCGTTGCCTTAGGGTATCGCTTTCTTTTTTTTGAGACATATATTTCACCTCGTAATATAAACAGTATAACTTGAAAAAAATAAAATGTAAAGTTTTGATTTTTGTTTGAACCCAAAATTTACAATTTGCACATAATCGTAATGAAAACTCTTGACAAAACCAATACTTCGGATACGATGTATAACGCAATGGGAGGTATTGTATGGATATTCAGTTAAAACGCGGACTTTTAGACGTGTGTGTATTGGCGGCAATTAAAGGTGAGGATTCATACGGTTATAAAATTATTAAAGATTTAAAGCCGTATGTTGAATTGTCTGAATCTACACTATACACAATTTTAAAACGGTTAGAGAGTGCCGATATGTTAACCGTACGCACCGCAGAACACAGCGGCAGATTACGAAAATATTATCACATAACCGACAACGGACTTTGCCGAATTGAAAATTTTAAAAACGAATGGAAAGAGATTATGTCTATATACGAATTTGTAATCAAGGAGGACAATTCAAATGAATAAAAGTGAGTTTATTTTGCAACTGCGTAACGGATTATCGGGCTTACCGCAAGATGACGTTGACGAACGCTTGAATTTTTACGGCGAAATGATTGATGACCGCATAGAAGACGGATTATCTGAAGAAGATGCCGTTTTTGAAATGGGCGATATTAATAAAATAATATCGCAAATTTTAGCAGAAATTCCGCTTTCTAAAATAGTAAAGAAAAAAATTACCGCAAAAACAAAACCGTCGGTTTTAACAGTAGTACTTTTAATACTCGGTTCACCTATTTGGCTTTCGCTTACTATTGTTTTATTTGCAATAATTTTTTCGATTTTTGTTGTGTTATGGTCGGTGGCAGTTGTGTTATGGTCGGTTTTTGTTTCGTTTTTACTTGCTGCCGTAGGCACACTTTTATACGGAATTATTACCTGCTTTTTAAGGGGCGGTGTTATAGCCGCAGTTATATTCAGTAGTGCTTTAATTATTGGCGGACTTTCTGTTTTTATGTTTTACATATCAAAATCGGTAACAAAATTAATGGCTTTTATTACTCGAAAAACTGTTTTATCGGTTAAAAAATCAATTATAAAAAGGGGAGAAAACTAATGAAAACATCTACAAAAATATGGTTTACAACGGCAACATTGCTTATAGTTTTAAGCTCAATTATATTTGTAATCGCAATGTCGTTAAACGGTTGGAATTTTACTGAATTAAACACATCAAATTACAAAACAAGTACTTATGATATAAACCAAGACTTTAACAGCATATCATTTGAAACCGAATTTGTAAGCATTGAATTTAATCTTTCAAATGACGAAAAATGCAAGGTTGTTTGTTTTGAAGATGAAAACGAAAAAAGTTCCGTTAGCGTTGAAAAGCAAACCCTTACGGTAAAGTCAAAGTCGGCAAGTAACAAAAAATGGTATGAATATATCGGCATTAATTTCAACGAACCTAAAATAACGGTTTATTTGCCCAAAAATCAGTATGATTTGCTTTTGGTAAAAAACAACAGCGGCAGTATTGAAATACCAAAAGATTTAAACTTTACCGACATTGACATCAACTTAACAGCAGGTGATGTAAATTTGTCATCCGCTGTATCCGAAAAAATAAAAATTAAAACAACTACAGGCAGTATTGTTTTAAAAAATGTCGCAGCCGACACCCTTGACCTTTCTGTAAAAACGGGCGATATTACAGCATATAATTTAGAATGTAACGGTGAAATCAAGGCAGATGTTACCACCGGCGGTTTAAATTTAAGTGATGCGAATTGCAATAATTTTTCATCAAACGGCAACACCGGTGAAATAACGCTTAACAACGTTATTTCAAAAAATCAAATTTCTATTGAAAGAACCACAGGTGATATTAAATTTGTTAAATGCGATGCCGAAACATTATTTATAAAAACCTCTACAGGTGATGTGAGCGGCACCCTGCTTAGCCAAAAAACTTTTTCCGCTAAAAGTAAGGTCGGCAATGTTAAAATACCTCAAACCGCAAGTGGCGGCAAATGTGAAATCACCACAAATAAGGGCGATATAGATGTTGATATATTTTGAATATCTGATAATTAAAAATAAATAAT
>CAZUYL010000051.1:0-9644 GCA_964624945.1 uncultured Ruminococcus sp.
TTTTGCTTTTTAGAAGTCCCCAATATTTGAACAAATAGGGTTTTACAAAATTATAAAACTGCCGTGATTTTTCTAAAATAAATTTTATAATCACCTTATAATCAATGTTATTATTTTTCAAAATCATATACACGGCAAATAATATTACAGTTATGGGAACGCCTGCAACGTAACCGTATAAAAATTCAGTTATTTGCCATAAGTATTTTCTTACAACTATTGCTATACCAAGCCCGTACAAAACAAATTTTAAAGCAAAAAACATAAAAGCGTTAGTGAGCTTTTTAATTTTTGTCATAAAAAACAACTGTGTTGTAAGCAAAACCTGAAACATTGCAAAAATAAATGCAACAAAAAAATTCATATAAAAAATCACTCCAGACTGTCGGCTATTTTATAAATTAAACTTTCGGTCTTGCTCCAACCGAGGCATGGGTCGGTAATAGATTTGCCGTAGATGTGTTCACCTATTTTTTGGGCACCGTCTTCAATATAACTTTCTATCATTACACCTTTTACAAGGTCACGTATATTGCTGTTATGATTGCGGCTGTAAACTACGTCTTTGGCAATGCGTATTTGCTCTAAATATTTTTTAGAAGAGTTTGCATGATTTGCATCTATTATAACAGAGGGATTTTTCAAGCCGTATTCTTGATAAAGTTCGCAAAGATGTGCAATATCTTCGTAATGATAATTTGAAATATTTCTGCCCGCAAAGTCCATATATCCGCGTAAGATTGCGTGGGCGGTTTCGTTGCCTGAACTTGTAACTTCCCAACCGCGATACAAATATGTATGGCTTGACTGTGCCGCTTTAATAGAATTCATCATAACGGTGAGGTCGCCGCTTGTTGGGTTTTTCATACCAACGGGAATAGAAATTCCGCTTGCTACAAGACGGTGCTGTTGATTTTCTACCGAACGAGCACCTACTGCAACATAACCTAAAATGTCAGACAAATAACGGTAATTTTCGGGGTAAAGCATTTCATCGGCACAGGTAAAGCCAAAGTCACTTAAAGCCTGCATATGCAATTTACGTATCGCAACAATACCTTTTAGCATATCGGGTTTTTCATCGGGATTAGGTTGATGCAACATACCCTTATAACCCTCACCAGTTGTGCGTGGTTTGTTTGTATAAACACGCGGTATTACCAAAATTTTATCGGCTACCTGCTCTGATACCCTTTTAAGTCTGCCCATATAATCAAGCACCGCTTCGGGATTATCGGCAGAGCAAGGCCCTATAATTAGCAAAAATTTATTTGACTCGCCTGTAAAAACAGCCTTAATTTCAGCATCACGCTGTGCTTTTATTTTGGCAAGTTCTTCCGTTACGGGATACTGCTCCTTAATCTCTTTAGGAATAGGTAATTTGCGTTTAAAATCCATACTCATATCAATTTTTCACCCTCATTAAAAGTTTTTCTGCGTGCACTTGACAGACGCATCATTTCACGCATAGTGTCGCGATCATTGTTTTTTACGGTATCGTAAAGTCGGTCAAAAGCCTCACGGTAACTGTCCATTTCTTTAAGCAGAGCCTCGCGGTTCGCTAAAAAGAGTTCGCTCCACATTTCATCGTTTATATTTGCTATACGTGTAAGGTCACGGAATGAATTACCCGTATAACGCACCAAATTAGGATCACCGTTTGCACACATAAGCGACACCGCAATAACGTGGGCAAGTTGTGATAAAAATGCAATCATTTCATCGTGTTGCTTAACGTTAAGGCTCGAAATATCGGCAAAACCCAGCGTGCGACCTAAATCACAACAAAGGCGTATACCGTCGGGGGTGTTGCGGTTGGTAGGCACCACAATATAGTTTGCCGTTTTAAAAATGCTGTCATCGGCGTTTTGAACACCGCACACTTCACGGCCTGCCATTGGGTGAGCCGCAATAAACTCTACGCCCGAAGGTAACATATTTTGAACCTTATCTACAACGCAGCCTTTAACACCTGTAACATCGGTAACTATTGTGCCGTTTTTAATAAGATTTCCGTAATTTTCAATCCATTCTATAAAAGTGTGCGGATAGAGTGAAAATACAATAAGTTGTGCTTCGGATATTAAATTTTCGTCAACTTCGGTACTGCCGCTTAAAATGAAGCCCTGCTCTACCGCGTAGTCGATATCTTGCTGATTTAAGGTAATTGCCTTAACACTAAAACCTTTTTTAGTTAGTGCCTTTGCGTAACTGCCGCCTAAAAGACCTAACCCTATAATGAGTACATTTTTTACATCAGTTAGTTTCATTTTTTACCACTATTCCAAGAGATTTTATTTTTTCAAAATAATCGGGGTAACTTTTTGCTACCGCCTCAACGCCGCTTATTGTTCCGCCCGTAACACTGCAAAGGGTTGACAAAGCCATTACAATGCGGTGGTCATTATGCCCGTTTAAAATTTCGGTAGGCTTTTTAAGTTCGCCACCGTACACCGTGACGTTGTTTTCGCCGACATCGGTTTTTATGCCGAATTTAGCAAGTTCTTCCGCCATAACTGAGGCACGGTCGCTTTCTTTAATTTTAAGTCGGCGTGTACCTACAAAATTTGTTTTGCCGAACATTGCCGATAAAGCAAACATAATCGGTGCTAAATCGGGGCAATTTGATAAGTCAAAAGTGCCTTTTTTATGCGATAAATCATAAAACATATTTTTATAAATTTTATCGCCTTGAAGAGAATTACTTTCAAGCCCTGCAACTGTTACTGTGCCGCCCAACAGATTAAACGCATCCAAAAAAGCGGCGTTTGAATAGTCACCCTCTACCGTAACGGTTTGTGAATTATAGGTTTGATTGCCCTTTATTTTATATTTGTTTTCACATTTTGTTATAATTACACCGAATTTTTTAAGTGCATCAACCGTTAAATCAACATAGGGCTCACTTTCGTAATCGCCTGTAATTTCAACAACGCTGTCACCAGATAAAATCGGCAAAGCAAACATCATACCCGAAATAAACTGACTTGAAATGTTGCCTGCTATTTTATAATTGCCCGATTTAATTTTTCCGCACACGGTAAGGTTATTTTCGTGCTTTTCAAAAACAATACCGTTTTGTTTTGCAACGTCCTCATAAATTGTAAGGTTGCGTTCAAAAAGCCTGCTACTGCCCGTAAGTGTAATTTTTTTACCTGATAACATACAAACGGGTATTAAAAACCTTAATGTGCTGCCACTTTCACGGCAGTCGATAACCGTTTCGTTTATTGTTTGCGGTGTTATTCCGCCGATTTTTACGGTATTACCGCATATTTCAACATTGGCACCTAATTTTTCAAGACATTCAAGAGTTGCCGAAATATCGTTTGAAAATTCAATGTTTTTTATTTCACTACCCGACGATAAAGCACCGCATATAAGTGCCCTATGTGCCGCCGATTTTGATGGCGGAGCGGTAACAATGCCGCTTGCTTTTGATTTTTCAATAGTTAGAATCATAATTATTTACCGTTTTCAATAAGTGTGTCAATAGCAACCAAATAACCGTTGAACCCAAGCCCTGTAACAGTTTTTATGCAAGCCTGCCTTACATAACTTATCTGTCTGAAATCTTCACGGCTTTCAACTTTAGATATATGCACCTCTACCGTAGGTAAACCCACCGATTTAACCGCATCTAAAATTGCTACACTTGTGTGTGTATATGCGGCAGGATTTATAACTATTCCGTCAAAATTGCCGTACGCTTTTTGTATTTCATCTACAATAGCACCCTCATAATTTGACTGAAAAAGTTTTACCTCTATACTTTTTTGATTAGCATAATCGGTAATGAGTTTGCACAAATCGTTATATGTATTTTTGCCGTAAATATCGGGTTCTCTGATGCCAAGCATATTAAGGTTTGGACCGTTAATTACAAGTATTTTCATTTTAAAAAATCTTCCTTTATATTGTTTACCGCTGTTTTAAGTTCGCCGTTGTTTGAAATTTGTTTATCGGCAATACTGCTATAAATACCGTAACGTTCGTTATATCTTTTTTGAAGATCATCACGGTTGCTTGAAAGCGGTCTGTCGGGTGTGGCAACCAAATTTTCTATATCACGGTCGATAAAATACACAGTTCCGTTGCCTTTTAAAACCGTTGTGTTTTGTTCTTTAAGCACGGCACCGCCACCCGTTGAAATAACACAGTTTTGCAATGCAGATACCGTTGATATAACCTCGCTTTCAATATTTCTAAATTCGGTTTCACCGTCATTTTTTAAAATATCGGGTATTTTTCTACCTGTAAGGCGTTCGATTTCTTCATCGGTATCAATAAATTGCATTTGCAATTCCAAAGCCAGACTTTTGCCTATGGTGGTTTTACCGCTCGACGGCATACCTATAAGCACAATGTTGCGTTTAGACTGTTCTATTTTTTTATAAACATTATAAACTTTTTCAGGCGTGATTTTTGTATCAGTAAACAGTTCTGCCGCCGTTGCCGCTTGCGACACCAACATATACAAACCTCCCGTTGCCTTTAAACCGCGTTTTTTTGCATTGATAACAAGGTTTGAATTAAGCGGATTATAAACCGCATCAACAACTGCTTCAAGTTTTAAAAACTTTTCAATATTTATAGGTTCGCCCACAATATTCGGATACATACCGCACGGGGTAGTGTTTATTATAACCTGTGTGTCGGCGTATTTATTGTAGGCGGTATCATAATCAATGCAATCTTCTTTTGCTGTGCGTGACACACGCACAGCACTTAAAGCACCTAAAGAATTGGCTACTGCTACGGCAGTTTTAGATGTTCCGCCGCTGCCTAAAACCAATACTTTTTTGCCGCATATTTCAATGCCGTTTTGTTTTATAAGATTTGTCATACCCGAAAAATCTGTATTATAACCGAAAAGTTTACCGTTGCGGTTTACAATAGTGTTTACCGCACCTATTTTTCGTGCCGTATCCGAAATTTCATAAAGAAAAGGTATAACCGCCTCTTTATACGGTATGGTTACGTTTATGGCTTTGAAATTTTTTGACAGCATAAAATCTTCAAGTTGATTTTTTGCGATTTCTTTGATTTCATAATCGTAATCAAAAAGAAGATTGTGTATTTCTTTTGAAAAACTATGTGATAATTTTTCACCTATGCAACCGTATTCCATTATTTTGCCAACCAATCTGTACCGTATTTTGCAACAAGCATATCAGCAATTACAAGTGCCGTTACGCTTTCAACCACTACTGCGGCACGTTGCACAATGCAGGGGTCGTGACGACCGCGAGCCGCAAGAGTTGTGTTTTGCATACTGTTTATATCTACTGTTTTTTGCTCTTTTGAAATTGTGGGTGTTGGCTTAATTACGCATTTAAAAACTATTGGCATACCGTTGGTAATTCCACCTATTACACCGCCGTTATTGTTTGTAAAGCATTTTACCCTGTTTTCTTCAACATACATTTGGTCATTAGCCTGACTGCCTGTTTTGTTTGCAAAGTCAAAACCTAAACCGAATTCTATGCCCTTAACGGCAGGAACCGAAAATACCGCGTGTGAAATCATACCTTCAACGGTGTCAAACCACGGTTCGCCTACCCCTGCGGGAAGACCTATAACAGCGGTTTCAAGCACACCGCCTATACTGTCACCCATTGCTTTTACCGATAATATTTTTTCTTTCATAACATCGGCTATATGCTCATCTATTACAGGAAAATCTTTATTTGATACATTTACAACATCATTTTCAGAAGAAAAATCGCTGTCTGAAACATCGGCAATGCTTTTTATATGTGTGCCGACAAAAATGCCTTTTTTGTTTAAAGCAGGTATAATCAAACCGCCTGCCGCCACTAAAGCCGCCGTTATTCTGCCGCTGAAATGACCGCCGCCCCTGTAATCTTGAAAACCGTTATAACGGCAGTTTGCGGTGTAATCCGCGTGGGAAGGTCGCATTTTATATTGCATTTCTCCGTAATCGGCAGAATGAGTATCTGAATTTGGAATATTTATACAAATGGGCGTGCCAGTGGTGTATCCGTTAAAAACACCGCTTTGAATAACAAATTCGTCTTTTTCACGCCTTGGTGTAGAGGTAGCATCTTTAGGGCGGCGGCGTGAAAGTTGATTTGCTATAAATTCTTCATCTACCGCAACACCAGATGAAATACCGTCAATAACAACACCCAAAGATTTACCGTGACTTTCACCGTAAAGGGTTACCGTTAAAGAATTACCTATGGTATTTTTCATTATGCATACACCGCCTTAATTTCTTTAGAAAATTCGGCAAAACTTTTTGTTTTAATATCAAAACTGCCGATATTTTCAACATAAACAACCGAAATGTTATCTCCTGCCATTTTTTTATCGTGGCTCATAATTTCAATGATTTTTTCACAGTTTGTATCAATACAAACTGGCAAATTTAAATTTTTTAAAACATCAATCAACCTTAAGCGTACCGCATTGCTACACATAGGCAACATACCTAAAGCCACACATTCACCATGATAAAGTGACGGTGTACTGCTTTCAATAGCGTGACCTACAGTATGCCCGAAATTTAGCACCTTGCGAAGACCGGATTCTTTTTCATCTTTTTGAACAACATCACGTTTTAGTTCTACCGAACGCTTAATTATTTTATCAATATCTGTAATGTGATTACTGTTTTCAAACATCTCAAATAATTCGCCGTCAAAAGTAAGCGACATTTTTACCGCTTCGGCAAGACCGTTTGAAATTTGACGGTCGGGTAAAGTTTTTAATGTGTCAGAATCTATGATAACCGCTTTTGGCTGATAAAAAGCACCTACAATGTTTTTGTAACCGCCGAAATCTATTGCCGTTTTGCCCCCTACCGATGAATCAACCTGCGAGAGCACCGTTGTAGGAATGTTATAAAAATCTATTCCACGCATAAATGTAGATGCCGCAAAACCTGCCATATCACCTGCTACACCGCCGCCTACGGCAACAACACAGTCGGTGCGTGTAAAACCACCTTTTACAAGCGTTTCAAGTATTGATTTATAGGTATCAAAATTTTTAGATTTTTCACCCTGTTCAAATTCAAATATTTCAAACCTTTTGCACTGTGATGCTATTGTATTTGAATACTCTTTCGGAACACCGCTGTCGGTAACGATAAGCACGTTACGGTCAAGATTTAAATATTCGTGTGCTTTTTTTAAGGCACCGCGTTCTAAATATATGTTGTAACCGCCGCCTGCGGTTTTTACGGGTATTATCATAATTTACACCTTGATTTCTTTTTCAAAACTGCCTAAAATTTTCAAATTAGAACAATGCTTTGAGAGTTCATTTATCATTTTTTTGCCATGCTCACCGTTGATATTGCCTTCACCTTCGGCATAAAAATAATAGTCCCATACGAGTTCTTTTGTGGGGCGACTTTTAAGTGCTTTAAGGTTAAAACCGTATTCACCTATTGTAGAAACCGCACGACCGAGCGAACCTGCCGTATTGTTTACGGTAAACAACATTATAAAATGATTATCATTTACACTGTGCAATTTTTCGCTGCGTGAAAATACGGCAAATCTGGTTGAGTTTTGATTGCTTTCATTTATGTGCGACTCTAATTTTATGAGCCCGAATTTTTCGGCGGCTTCGGCACTTGCTATTGCCGCAACCGATTTATCTCCGCTTTGTGCAACTGTTTTTGCAGCAACGGCGGTATTAACCGCTTCAACCGTTTTAAAACCGTGATTTTCAATAAACGATGCACATTGACCGAGTGCTTGCGAATGGCTGATTACCGTTTTTATATCGGCTATATTAGAGCCTTTAACACCCAAAAGATTTTGAACAATATCTGCCTCGTAAATTCCGTTAACAAACAAATTACCAAAGAAACTTAAATCCATTACCTTGCCGACATCACCGTTAAAACTGTTTTCAATCGGCAAAACGGCACAGTCACATTCGCCGTTTACAACCGCGTTGTATGCCTCTTTAAAATCTTTGTAACCTACGCATACCGCATCGGGAAATATACGGCAGGCAACTATATTTGCAAAAGCACCTTCTACACCGCTAAAAGCCACACGCATACCGTCAAGCAATTTATGTTGATAAGCTTTTGAAATATTTATTGTTTCACGCAAAAATTTTACATAGTACGATTTATAATCTTCTTTTTCGAGAAAAGAACAGTTGCGTGAAATGAGTTCATCTTCACGGGCAAAGTCGTCTATTTGCAAGCCGTTTTCTTTTTTGTAATGTGCTACCATTTCGGCGGCTTCCATTCTTTTTTCAAACAATTCGGCTATTTTTTTGTCGGTTTCATTTATAATTTGTCTTGCTTCTTCAAGTTCGGTCATAATAATTATCCTTTTTTATATTCGTCAAAAAGTGCTTTAAATGCGGGAATAGAATTTTTTATGGTGTCGTATGCTACGCAATAAGAAATTCGCACATAACCTTTAGCACCGAAACTGTCGGCAGGAACCAACAGTAATTCGTGTTTTTTTGCTTTTTCGCAAAATTTATTTGCGTCTTCTTCAAGCGATTTCATAAATAAATAAAATGCCCCTTGAGGTTTTACTGCCTTGTAACCGATTTCGGTAAGTGAATTGTAAAGCAAGGTTCGGTTTTTGTCATAAAGTGAAACGTCGGCTGTAAGACCGTCACATTTAGCAATTACCCTTTGCATAAGGCTTGGTGCACAAACATAACCCATACTGCGTGCCGCTCCGCAAACGGCATAAAAAACGTTTTGCCATTCATTGCATTTAGGTGATACAAACACATAACCTATGCGTTCACCGGGCAGTGACAATGATTTGCTGTAAGAATAACAAACTATTGTATTATTGTAAAATTTCGGAATATAGGGCACGTCATCACCGTAGGTGAGTTCACGGTAAGGTTCATCGGCAATAATGTATATGTCACGACCGTATTCATTCGATTTTCGGTTTAAAAGTTCCGATAATTTTTCAATTTCATCTTGTGAAATAATAGCACCTGTGGGGTTGTTGGGTGAATTAACGATTATTGCCGCAGTTTTATCGGTTACGGCATTTTCGAGTGCATCAAAGTCAAGTGAAAAATTTTCACCCTTGCCTAAAACCGCAACGGTTTTAGCACCTGCATTGGCACAAAATACGTTATATTCGGGGAAGTAGGGTGCTAAAAGAATAACCTCTTCACCTTGATTTACAACCGCTTTTAAGGTTGATGTAAGCGATGCCGCCGCACCGCAGGTTATATAAATATTTTTAGCCTCAGCATCAAAACCGAAACGCTTTTTAATGTTTGCGGCTATTTGTTCACGAACACGTATATCGCCCTGTGCCGAAGTATAACCGTGAAGTGCAACGCTGTCACCGTTTTCTACCAAATCTTTAATTGTTTCATCTACAATTTTAGGTGCAGGTATGCTTGGGTTACCAAGACTGAAATCAAAAACCTTGTCATCGCCTATTTCGGCTTTGCGTTTAAGTGAATATTCAAAAATTTCTCTTATAACCGACGGTTGATTTCCAAGTTCTTTCATTTTACTGTTAAGCATAAATTTCATCTCCGATTAAATTAAAAAATCCGCTAACACATTGGTGCATCTTTATGCACAAACGGTTGCGGACTGTCTTTTTTCTTAAATTAAAGCATTAGTTTGCTTTTTTCAAAGAGATAAGACAGTCCTGATT
>CAZUYL010000052.1:0-9642 GCA_964624945.1 uncultured Ruminococcus sp.
ATACATATTAATACAAAAAAATCAATATCTTGTTTTTTGGCGATATATACGTTAAAATTAAATTAATTAATTTAAAAGGATGTTTGCTTATGATTAATTTTGCAACAATAGGAACAAGTCAAATTGCCGAGCAGTTTGTCGGTGGCAGTATGCAGTTAGACAATTTTAAACTTACGGCGGTTTATTCACGAAAATTTGAAACAGGTAAAGCCTTTGCACAAAAATTCGGTTGTGATAAGGTTTATACAAACTTAAACGATTTAGCAAATGATGATACCGTGCAGGCGGTGTATATTGCATCACCTAATGTATGCCACGAATCTCAGAGTGAATTTTTGCTTACTGCAGGCAAGCACGTTATTTGCGAAAAACCCATTGCAACGTCAGCGACAGAATACACCCGACTTAAAAAACTTGCCGACAGCAAAGGTCTGATTTATATTGAGGCAATTATACCTATTTACAATAAAAGCCGTAGCCGTATAAAAACCGCTATAGAAAAAATAGGTAATATTTCAATAGCACGACTTGATTACTGCCAACGCTCTTCAAGATACGATCGATTTATGAAGGGCGAACGTATGAATATATTTGATATGTCGCTATACGCAGGCACACTTATGGATTTAGGTGTATACTGTGTTTATGCCGCAGTAGATTTGTTCGGTAAACCTAACAATATAAAAGCAACCGCAAACTTTTTATACAACGGTGCCGACGGTAGCGGTGCGGCTATTTTTGAATATGATAATTTTTCCGCCGTGCTTACATACAGTAAAACAGGGCAGAGCAGTGCTCCTACCGAAATTTTAGGTGATTCGGGCTCGGTTATAATGGAAACTGCGGTTTACTACCAAAATGCATATTATTTAAAAAACGGCGAAAGGCAAAAGTTGTCTGATGACATCTCAAAAGAAACGTTAATGAGTTATGAAGCCGATGCATTTTGTAATTTTATAGAGGGTAAAAACCTTAGTGAGTATGACAAAAACAGTAAAATTTGTTTCGATGTTCATACTTGTATGGACACCATAAAATCAGAGGCAAATATTGTTTATGAATAGCGTTTTTCCGCATTATACCGCACAATTCTACTGTTTGTAGAATGTAGAATTTTTTTAGTAGAGACGCATTTTGATAAGGGAGATAGCATTTTTAAAAAAAATCATTAAAATAATATTGTCGGACTTGTACCGAAACATTGCACTGTTGTTTTAAGGAGTATCTATTATGAATTCAAAATTTATTTTATCGTGCGAATCAACCGTTGATTTACCGTTTTCATACGTTGATGGCAGAAATATACCTGTTATTTTTTATTCATACACGGTTGACGGCGTTGATTATGTAGACGATATGTTAAGAGACCCCAACGCATTAAATGATTTTTACTCAATGCTTGACAACGGCAAAATGCCGTCTACTACGCAAATTAATGCTTTTAATTATGTTGAATTTTTTGAGGAACAACTCAAAAAAGGTGACTTGTTACATATAACACTCGGCACAGGTATGACTAAGTCGTATCAAAACGCACTTGTTGCCGCCGAAGAATTAAAAGAAAAATATCCCGACCGAAAAATTTTTATTGTTGATTCACTTTGCAGTTCGTCGGGTTACGGTATGTTGGTTGACACCGCTGCCGATATGCGTGACAGCGGTTGCGAAATTGAAGAGTTAGAAACTTGGCTTTTAAAAAACCGCAAAACCGTTCACCATCAATTTTATTCAACCGAACTTAAACATTACCGTCGCAGCGGCAGAATGTCGGGTACTACGGCTATGGTCGCAACAATTTTGGGTATTTGCCCAATTATGCGTCTTGATGATCAAGGCAAAATTATTGCCTACAGTAAAGTGCGTGGCAAAGCAAATGCCATAAAAACTACCGTTGACACTATGCTGTCACACGCAAAAGGCGGCAAAGATTATGACGGCAAATGTTTTATATGCCATTCAAGATGCCCCGAAGATGCCGAAAAAACACGCTTAGCCGTGCTTGAAAGCTTTCCGAATTTGAAAGATATAAAAGTTTGCGATATAGGTACAATAATTGCATCGCATTGCGGTCCCGGAACAGTTGCCGTCTTCTTCTACGGTGACGAACGCACTTCGGAATAAACTCATTTGCAACCAAAAATAGTTATTTAATATTTTAAAACTACCGACGGCAAATATGCTGTCGGTAGTTTTGTATAAATAAAGCAAAATTAGGTAAAGATATTATTGAGAATACAATCGAAATAACGCAAAACCGATTTTATGAATATATAAACGGTAATTTTTCGATTGCATTATCTAAACAAATTAAAAGAGGTGAAAATAATGTTTGATAAAATTTGTCTTATTCTTGCAATTGTAGGCTGTATTAATTGGGGACTTGTAGGTCTGTTTGCTTTTGATCTTGTTGCGTGGGTTTTCGGGGGAAGCGGCATTTTGATAAGCCGTATTGTATATACGGTAATAGCACTTGCGGGAATTTGGTGTATATCTTTACTTTTTAAAAACGATTGTCCGAAAAAAGATATAACCGAATAATCTAAACTTTAAAAACTATTTAAAGCATTACCTATTGCTCACCTTTCAGAATTTTGAAAGGTGAGTTTTACATATAAATAAAAAACAGAGGCAATCTGTTAAAATTACCTCTGCTGATTTAATTATTAATTACAATTATTTAATTGTACCGAGTGATGTTTCTTTTTGAATTACGTCGTGAGCACCGCCCTCAACAATGCTTGTAGCCGATACAAGTGTGAGTTTTGCTTTGTCACGGAATTCAGGAATTGTAAGTGCACCGCAGTTGCACATAGTTGATTTAACCTTGCTGAGTGATATTGCAACGTTATCTTTAAGTGCACCGGCGTATGGTACATAAGAGTCAACACCTTCAACAAATGAAAGTTTTTTATCGCCGCCAAGGTCATAAC
Organism: uncultured Ruminococcus sp.; assembly: GCA_964624945.1. Lineage (GTDB taxonomy): Bacteria > Bacillota > Clostridia > Oscillospirales > Acutalibacteraceae > UBA737. Next base: position 2,931 of record CAZUYL010000052.1, read on the forward strand.
GCTGCCAGTTGCGAGCACGTGCAGAACCTTCACCCCAATATTCTTTGAAGTAACTGCCGTTCATACGTACTTTTTCAGACGGACTTTCATCGAAACGTGCAAAATAACGTCCAAGCATAACAAAATCGGCACCCATTGCAAGTGACAGGGTGATGTGGTGGTCGTGCACTATACCGCCGTCAGAACAAACAGGAACATAAATACCTGTTTCTTCAAAATATTCATCTCTTGCTTTGCAAACTTCAATAAGTGCGGTAGCCTGTCCGCGACCGATACCCTTAGTTTCACGGGTGATGCAAATTGAACCGCCGCCGATACCAACTTTAACAAAGTCTGCACCGCAGTCAGCAAGAAAACGGAAACCTTCGGCATCTACAACGTTACCTGCACCAACTTTAACGGTTTCACCGTAGTGTTCGCGTATCCAAGCGATTGTAAGTTTTTGCCATTCGCTGAAACCTTCGGAAGAGTCAATACAAAGCACGTCTGCACCTGCGTTTATAAGTGCAGGAACACGTTCTGCATAGTCACGTGTGTTAATACCTGCACCTACTATATAACGCTTTTTGCTGTCAAGTAATTCGTTGGGGTTTTCTTTGTGTGCATCATAGTCTTTTCTGAAAACAAAATATTTAAGATTGCCGTCTTTATCTATAATAGGTAATGAATTTAATTTGTTGTCCCAAATAATGTCGTTTGCCTGTTTAAGTGTTGTGTTTTCGTCACCTGTGATAAGTTTTTCAAAAGGTGTCATAAAGTCGGCAACGGGGGTAGATTTGTCCATACGGCTTACACGGTAATCACGGCCGGTTACAATACCTAAAAGTTTACCGTTGGGTGTTCCGTCAGATGTTACTGCTACGGTAGAAAAACCGTTCTTTTCTTTAAGATTTAATATGTCTTGCAAAGTGCTGTCAAGTGATACGTTTGAAGCACTTACAACAAAACCTGCTTTATATGATTTTGCACGGGCTACCATTGCGGCTTCGTCTTCAACGGTTTGTGAACCGTATATAAATGATACGCCACCTTCACGTGCAAGGGCAATTGCCAATTTTTCGCCCGATACTGCCTGCATTATTGCAGATACCATAGGAATGTTCATACTGATGGCGGGCTCTTCACCTTTTTTGAATTTAACAAGCGGAGTTTTGAGTGATACGTTTGCCGGAACACACTCTGCCGAAGAATAACCCGGAACCAAGAGGTATTCGTTAAAAGTATGCGATGTTTCGTTGAAATAATATGCCATTGTTAAATCATACCTTTCTTTTTTGAATTGTGGTTTATATATTTTATCTATTATAACTTTTTAAAGACAAAAAGTCAATCGCTTTTATTTGATAATATTTGATTAAAATTTTTAAAAAGTACAAAATAATTGCTTGACAAAATGTTGTGCGGTATATATAATATATTTTGTGACTTAAGGTCATTTGTGAGGTGCATTATGGTTATAGATTTAAAACGCATCTTTGCCAATGATGGCTCTGCTTTGCAAATTAACCATTCGCTTGATATGAGCGATGTTGATTTTATGGGTAATTTTCCGCTCAAAAATCCCATTGAAATTACAGGTTCGGTTTCAAACAGGGCAGGTGTTGTGGCTTTGAATTTGGTAATCAATTATAATTTTGTTGCCCCTTGTGACCGTTGTGGTGTTTTCACCGAACACAACCATATTATCACTGTTGATAAATTGCTTGCCACTGCTATAGAGAGACAGGAAAGTGACACAATTATCACCGTGCCGGATATGAAATTAGATGTGGACGAGTTTGTGTATTCTGAAGTCATTTTAGATTTGCCTACAAAACATTTATGCAAAGCCAACTGTAAAGGTATTTGCTTAAAATGCGGCAAAAATTTAAACGATGGCGATTGCGACTGTGACACCCGTGAGGTTGACCCACGCCTCGCCAAGCTTATGGAATTACTCGATAACTAATTCTTTATAATTATTATGTTAAGGAGGTGCTGAGAATGGCAGTACCGAAGAGAAAAACTTCAAAAGCAAGAAGAGACAAAAGAAGAAACAACTTATGGAAACTTACCGCTCCTACTTTGGTAAGATGTTCCGAATGTGGTGCTTATAAGCGTCCCCACAGAATTTGCACTGCTTGCGGCAAATACAACGGCCGTCAGGTTGTAGAAATTGCAGATTAATTTGTTTTATTCAAGAGGAGGAGCAATCCTCCTCTTGTTTTTTGTGTAAAAATATTTTATAATATATAACTAAGAATATAATTCTACATAAGGCGGTGACGGTATGTCTGTTATAATCAAAGATGTTGAAAAGGGTAGTGCGGCATATAAAGCACATATAAAAGCAGGCGACACACTTGTGTCTTTAAACGGTAATATTATAATGGACGTTCTTGATTACCGTTTCTACCAAAACAACGAAAAAATAATTGCCGAAATTATAAACTCAAAGGGTAAAGTTAAAAAAATTAAAATTAAAAAGGGCGAGTTCGATGAAATAGGTCTTAATTTTGAAACCTATTTAATGGACGAAAAGCGTTCTTGCAAAAACAAATGTATATTTTGTTTTATAGACCAGTTGCCAAAAGGCTTGCGTGAGAGTTTGTATTTTAAAGATGATGACTCAAGACTTTCATTTTTGTTTGGTAATTATATTACACTTACCAATATAACCGAACACGAAATCGAACGCATTATTAAAATGCACATAAGCCCTATAAATATTTCGGTTCATACAACTAACCCTGAATTGCGTGTAAAAATGATGACAAACAAAAACGCAGGCAAAGTTTTAGAGATTATGAACCGCTTTAACGATGCGGGCATTAAAATGAACAGTCAGTTGGTGCTTTGCCCCGGCTATAACGACGGTGCCGAACTTGAACGTACCTTGTCTGATTTGCTAAATCTCGAAAATATGGAATGTGTAGCGGCGGTTCCCGTGGGGCTTTCACGCCACCGCGAAGGGCTTACACAACTTAAACCATTTAATAAGCAAACCGCTTCTGCTGTGCTTGACACCATTGACAAATACGCCGAAATTGCTACGCAAAAATACGGCTCACGCAAATTTTACGGTTCGGACGAGTTTTATATATTAGCCGAGCGTGAAATACCAAGTGCCGAATTTTACGGCGATTTTGACCTGCTTGAAAACGGCGTAGGTATGTGGGCGTTGCTAAAGTCCGAATCGCAAAATGCTGTTGTTGATTTTGATAAAAAAGAAAACAAACGTCACATTTCGGCTGTAACAGGTGTTGCGGCATATCCGCTGATACGTGAAATCGCCGATATGGCGGAGCAAAGGTGCAATGGTCTTAAATGTGATGTATATGCTATAAAAAATAACTTTTTCGGTGAAAAAATTACCGTTTCGGGTCTTGTTACCGCTACCGATATATATGACCAATTAAACGGTAAAGATTTGGGCGAAGAACTTATATTACCCAAAACTATGCTTCGTGTCGAAGGCGATATGTTTTTAGACAGCATAACCGTTGACGAACTTTCACAAAAATTGAATATTAAAATTACACCTGTTAATAATGACGGGTATGAATTGATAGATACTTTTATAAACGGATAGAACGGAGGTAAAATTATGGCAAAACCGATTATAGCGGTAGTAGGCAGACCAAATGTTGGTAAATCTACACTTTTTAATAAACTTATAGGTAAACGTTTATCTATAGTTGATGACACACCCGGTGTTACACGTGACCGCATTTACGGTGATACCGAATGGCGTGGCAAAAAGGTTATGCTTGTTGATACAGGCGGTATTGAACCTAAAACAAATGATATTATTTTATCGGGTATGCGTTCTCAAGCACAACTTGCAATTGATACTGCCAATGTTATAATAATGGTGGTTGATATGCAAACAGGCGTTACCGCAACCGATAGTGAAATTGCATCAATGCTTTTAAAAAGCGGCAAACCGATTGTTTTATGTGTAAATAAATGTGATAAAATCGGTGATGTTCCGCCCGAATTTTACGAATTTTACAATTTAGGCTTGGGTGATCCTGTTCCTGTTTCTTCGGTTCACGGTCACGGCACGGGTGATTTGCTTGATGCCGCTTATGAATTTTTGCCCGATACCGAAGACAGCGATGATGAAGACGTAATCAACGTTGCAATAATCGGCAAACCGAATGCAGGCAAAAGTTCACTTGTAAACAAAATTACGGGTGAAACACGTGCCATTGTTTCGGATATAGCAGGTACCACGCGTGATGCCATTGACTCGCTTGTAGAAAATAAATTCGGTAAATTTAATTTTATTGATACAGCAGGTCTTCGCCGTAACAGCCGTGTCGAAGATAAGATTGAAAAATACAGCGTTATACGTGCTAAAATGGCGATTGAGCGTTCAGACGTGTGCGTTATTATGATTGACGGTACCGACGGCTTCACCGAGCAAGATTCAAAAGTTGCGGGTCTTGCTTTAGAAGAAGGTAAGGCTTGTATTATAGCGGTTAACAAGTGGGATATCGTTGAAAAAGACGGTCAAACTATGGACAATTACCGAAAAAAACTTATGGTAGATTTTTCGTTTATGCCGTACGCACCTATAATTTTTATTTCGGCAAAAACAGGTCAACGCCTTGACCGACTTTTTGAACTTATAAATTATGTTCGCACACAAAATACAATGCGTATTTCAACAGGTAAACTCAACGATATTTTAGCCGATGCAACGGCACGTGTGCAACCCCCGTCAGATAAAGGCAAACGTCTTAAAATTTATTATATGACACAGGCTTCAACCTGTCCGCCTACATTTGTTTGTTTTTGCAACAATGCCGAATTATTCCATTTTTCATACCAACGTTATCTTGAAAATCAAATACGTTCAACCTTTGGTCTTGAGGGTACTCCCGTAAGATTTGTAATTCGTGAAAGGGGAGATAAAAAGGGATGATTTTTGCAATTTTATCTGTTATATTTGCATATTTGCTCGGCAGTATCAGTTTTGCCGTTATTTTCACAAAAATATTTGTTAAAATTGATGTTCGTGATGCAGGCAGCGGTAACGCAGGCACCACAAACGTTATGCGTGTGGGCGGTTTTTTGCCCGGTGCATTAACTTTTTTGTGTGATGCACTAAAGGGATTTGTTGCCTGCTTTATCGGTAAAACCGTTTTTTTGCATTTCTTACCCGTTTCTAATTCTCAAGAATGGGCAATCTACGGTGCATTTATTTGCGGTGTTGCCTGTATGTTAGGTCACGTTTTTCCAATATTTTTTCAGTTTAAAGGCGGTAAAGGTATAGCAACTGCCGTTGGCATATTTGCAGTTTGTTGCCCGATTGCTATTGTTATAGGTCTTACCGTGTTTGCGATTTGTGTTTTAACAACCAAAATTGTATCACTTAGTTCTATGTTAGCCACAGTTACGGTTGTTTCGCTTACAATGGTGTTCAGTAATCCCGATGCACAGTTTTTACCGCAGGCTTTGTTAGCACTTGCAATGGGTGTAACCGTTGTATTAAAACACAAACAAAATATAATTAAACTTGTAAACGGCACTGAAAAGAAACTCACTATCAGGAGGAAAAAATAATTATGGCAAAAATTACCGTTTTAGGTTCGGGCGGTTGGGGAACAGCCCTTGCAATATCGGCTTTTAATTGCGGTCATAATGTTACCTTGTGGTCACCTTTTAAAGAAGAGGTTGACGCTCTTAACTCTTTGCGTGAAAATGTTAAACTGTTGCCTAATATAAAAATACCGGATGACATAACTATTACCGACGATATAAACTGTGCTTCGCAGTCACTTATTACAATTATTGCGTGCCCGTCGGTTGCTGTACGCTCGGTTGCACATCAATTGGCAAGCGTAACCGAACATGGCATAGTGGTTAATGTTGCAAAAGGTTTTGAAAAAGATACTTTAAAAAGACTTTCCGAAGTTATTGCCGAAGAATTGCCCAATGATAAAATTGCAGTTTTGTCAGGCCCTTCTCACGCTGAAGAAGTTGCCAGAAAAATACCCACATCGCTTGTTGCCACATCTAAAAGTTTTACAGCGGCATCAATCGTGCAAGACGTTTTATCAAGCGAATTTTTGCGTATATATACTGCAAATGATATTATCGGCGTAGAACTCGGCGGTGCTTTAAAAAATGTTATTGCGGTTTGTGCAGGTGTTTCAGACGGCTTAGGTCTTGGCGATAACACTAAAGCGGCACTTATAACACGCGGACTCTCCGAAATGGCAAATTTAGGCGTTTGTATGGGTGCCGATGAGCGTACATTTATGGGACTCACAGGCATAGGTGATTTGGTTGTAACCTGCACTTCAATCCATAGCCGAAACAACCGTTTCGGTAAAAAGGTAGGCAGCGGTGTGCCTATTGATAAAGCCCTTGCCGAAGTCGGAACAGTAGAGGGTTATTACGCTACCCTTATGGCGTATCAGTTAGGTCAAAAATACGGTGTCGAATTACCGATAATTAATTCTTGCTATAAAGTGTTGTACGAAAATTACAACGCCGATATCGCTGTAAAAGAATTAATGTTAAGACCCAAAAGAAAAGAGTAATTTGTTTTTTGATGTCAAAAAGTGCCTAAAGCATCGGTTTTAGGCACTTTGAAAAAAATTTTTAAAAAATATAAATTTATTGTTGACAAATGACCGCCACGGTGATATAATAATTTGGCGTTATAAATTTGCGAGTGTGCTGGAATAGGCAGACAGGCACGTTTGAGGGGCGTGTG
>CAZUYL010000053.1:0-9609 GCA_964624945.1 uncultured Ruminococcus sp.
GTTAATATGTTATTCGGTGATATTAATGATTTTTAAAAAACATTCGGGTACATTTGAGTACCTTATAGCAGGGCTTGGCAACCCCGGTCGTGAATACGAAAACACACGCCACAACGCCGGCTTTGATGCCGTTGATATTTTGGCGGATAATTTTGGTATGAAGTGGTCAAAATCAAAGTTTGATTCGCTCTACGGCGACTGTGAAATTGCAGGCAGCCGTGTAATTATAGCAAAACCGCAAACGTATATGAATTTATCGGGCGGTGCTGTACAAAAAATTGCCGCATTTTATAAAATTCCTACCCAAAATATTATAATTTTGCACGATGACGTTTCGCTTGATGTAGGCAAAATACGTATTCGCCGCAAGGGTAGTGCCGGCGGTCAAAAGGGTATGAATGACATTATACGTGCACTTTCAACCGAAGAGATAAAACGTATAAAAATAGGTGTAGGCTCAAAACCGCACCCCGATTACGATATGAAAGATTGGGTTTTAGGTCACATACCCACTGAACAGCAAGCCGATTTTAAAACCGCTTGTGAAAACGCCGCAAAATCGGTTGTTGAAATTATTAAAAACGGCATTGATTCGGCAATGAACAAATACAGCAAATAATTTAATATGAAATGTTTATTTAATATACTTAAAAACGAACCCGACTACAAAAAACTTTTAAACTGTGTAAAACACGGCGATTTGCCCCTTGCGGCAAGCGGACTTTCATCGGTACACAAGGCGTTGGTTACGGCTTCGCTTGTTGCCCACACCGAAAAAAAGGTTGCACTTATAACCCACGATGAAGCATCGGCAACCGCACTTTCAGATGACCTTTCGGCATTGGGCAAAAACACCGTAATATTTTCGCAACGTGACTACAACTTAGAACGTGTTACGGGTTATTCAAAAGAATACGAGCACAAACGCATATACACCCTGTCAAAATTAATTGACGGGGATTTTGACGTGGTTATAATTCCCGTTGATGCCGCAATACAGTACACCGTACCTGTGGAAATTTTGCGTGAAAATATTTTTGAACTTTGTGTCGGAGACACGGTAAACCTTGACGCCTTGAGCCGCAAACTTGTAGAAACAGGCTATGTTAAAAGCGAGCTTTGTGAGGGCGTAGGTCAATTTTCGGTAAGGGGCGGAATAATAGATGTTTTTTCGCCTGCCAACGATTTGCCAGCAAGAATAGAGCTTTGGGGCGATGAAATCGACAGCATTTCTTACTTTGATGTTGACACACAACGCCGTGGTAACGGCGTTGAAGATGTTAAAATTTACCCTGCAAATGAGTTTTCGTTCAATGCCGAAAAATTAGCCGCCGCACTTGAAAATTACGCCGACGGCAACAAAAAACTTACCGACACTCAACTTGATTTTATAAACAAAGATATTGCCTCTTTGCGTTCGGGACTTTATGTATCGGCAGATTTGTATATTCCGTTTTTATACCAAAAACCTGCCACCGTTTTTGATTATTTAACCGACTGTTTAACCGTGGTTTGCGAATCGGGTAACATAAACGAACGTTTAAAAAATATATTCACTTTTGAAAAAGAAAATATTTCAGACCTGCTCGAAAGCGGTAAAATTTGCCCTAAATCTTCAAAACTTTATTTAACTGCGGCAGAACTGAATTTGCATTTTGAAAAATCGCTTTATTTTGAAAACTTTCCGCGTGCTTCTTACGAAATGCCGCTTAAAGAACTTATAAGTTTTAACTTTAAACGTTCTACCGCTTGGGGCGGTGACCTTAATGTTTTAACCGACGATATTTCATACACAAGGCACATAAAAGGTACGGTTGTTATTTTAGCGGGCGAAACAAAAGCCGCACACGTGCTGACGGCGGAATTGTGCGACAAAGGTTTCAGTGCGGTTTATTGCGAAAATGCCGACGGTGATTTGTCTGACGGAATTTTTGTAACCACGGGCGGATTATCAAGCGGATTTGAAATCCCCATGTGTAAACTGTGCGTTATTACCCACCGACATATTGCGGCGGATAAAAAAACCGTTCGCCGCCGACACGCCGACGGCAACAAAATAAATTCGCTTGAAGAATTAAACCGCGGTGATTACGTTGTACACGCATCTCACGGTATAGGTGTTTTTGACGGAATAAACCGCATATCTCAAGGCGGCGTTACCAAAGATTATATAAAAATTAAATACGCAGGAAGCGACATTTTATATGTGCCTGTAACACAACTTGACCTTGTTTCAAAATACATTGGTGCCGCAACCGAAGGCGGATTAAAATTAAACAAACTCGGTGGTGCCGAATGGCAAAAAACACGTGCCCGTGTAAAAAGTGCCGTAAAAGATATGGCAAAACAACTCACCGCACTTTATGCCAAACGTATGGCGACCAAGGGTTACGCATTCAGCCAAGACACCGATTTGCAAAGCGGTTTTGAAAGCCGATTTGAATACGAAGAAACCGACGACCAACTGCGTTGCATTGATGAAATAAAACGTGATATGGAACGTGATGTTCCTATGGACCGTCTGCTTTGCGGTGATGTAGGTTTCGGCAAAACCGAAGTGGCTTTACGAGCCGCTTTTAAATGTGTAAGTGAAGGCAAACAATGTGCACTTTTAGTTCCTACCACAATACTTGCCATGCAACACTACAACACTGTAATACGCCGTTTCGGTGATATGCCGCTCACGGTAAAACTGCTCAACCGCTTTGTTTCTAAACGCGAACAGGAAAAAACCATTGCAGGCTTAAAATCTGGCAGAGTTGATATGGTTGTAGGCACCCACCGTATGATATCAAAAGATGTAACTTTCAAAAATATAGGTCTTGTAATAATAGACGAAGAACAACGTTTCGGCGTGGCTCAAAAAGAAAGACTTAAAGAACTGTACCCGTTTGTAGATATACTAACCCTTTCGGCAACGCCCATTCCGCGAACACTTAATATGGCAATGTCGGGGCTTCGTGATATGTCTACCATAGACGAAGCACCCATTGACCGACACCCTGTGCAAACCTATGTTTTAGAGCAAAACGACGGTGTGCTTATTGATGCCATAAACAAAGAACTTCGCCGCGGCGGTCAGGTTTATTATTTACACAACCGTGTAGAAACCATTGTAAGCCGAGCCGCAAAACTCAAAGAGGCTTTGCCGCAGGCACGCATTGGCATAGCACACGGCAAAATGACCGAAGACGAACTTGCTGACGTTTGGAAAAAATTAGTCGAACAGGAAATCGACATTTTGGTTTGCACAACCATAATCGAAACGGGTGTTGACGTGCCTAATGCCAACACGCTTATTATTGAAGACGCCGACCGTATGGGACTTTCGCAACTTCATCAGTTAAGGGGGCGTGTAGGTAGGTCGCCACGGCGTGCATATGCATATTTTTGCTTTAAACGTGGGCGTGAATTAACCGAAATTGCCTCTAAACGTTTAGAGGCAATACGCCAATTTACAGAATTCGGTTCGGGATTTAAAATTGCCATGCGTGACCTTGAAATAAGGGGTGCAGGCAGTCTGCTCGGCGGTGAACAGCACGGTAATATGGAGGCTGTAGGTTACGATATGTACTTAAAACTGCTTACCGATGCCGTAAATGAAGAAAAGGGCATTGAGTCGCACGCCGATTTAACCTGCACCGTAGACCTTAATATTTCGGCACATATTCCCGACAGTTATATTAAGGCACTGCCTGCAAGACTTGGTATCTACCGCCGCATCGCCGACATAAGTGATGACGGTGATGCCGCCGATGTTATTGACGAACTGTGCGACCGTTTCGGTGAGCCACCGCGTGCCGTTATGGGACTTATTGAAATTTCGCTGCTTAGAAGCCGTGCCACAGCGGCAACCATTACCGAAATTACGGGAAATGCCACATCGGTATTTTTAAAAACCGAAAAAATAGATGCGGCGGTATCGGCAAAACTTGCCGACGAATTCAAATCGGCGTTTTCTATATCGGCATCGGGCGATCCCGTTTACACAATAAGGCTTGTTAACGGTTTAAAACAGCGTGATGTTGTGTCTCGTCTTTCTAAAATTTTGTAAAAAGGTTTACATTTTCGTATAGACTTTTTTAAAATTATGTTATATAATCATTTTATATATCAAAGTTAAGGAGCATTTGAAATGAATAAATTGAAAAAAAGTTTCGCAATATTGTTATGTTTATTGCTAACCCTTACCTGCCTTGCAGGTTGCCATAAAAAAGGTGAAATTGCCGTAACTGTAGGCGATTACACATTTACATCGGGCTATTACTCATGTGCACTTTTTTATGCCGACACCGAGGCTCGCACCTTGGTTGAAGAACAACTCAAAAGTGATGACTCAACCACAACCGACACACAAGATATTGTTTATTGGAACTACAAGGTTGAAGATACCGACTACGTAGAATGGGTTGAAAACAAGGCTTTGAGCAACCTTAAAGAAATTGCCGCCCTTAAAACATTATGTGCAAAAAATGAAGTAACCCTTAATGAAGAAACCGTTGAGTCGGCAAAAACAACCGCTGAAACTTTATGGAACGATTACGGTTATTCTACCGTTATGCAATCTAACGGCGTTGCTAAAGAAACATTTGTAACCTATATGCAAGACAGTTTTCTTGCCGATGAATATTTCAACTTTGTTTACGGTGAAGGCGGCGAAAAAGAAATTTCAGTCGATAAACTTACCGAACAGTTAAGGAGCATTTGAAATGAATAAATTGAAAAAAAGTTTCGCAATATTGTTATGTTTATTGCTAACCCTTACCTGCCTTGCAGGTTGCCATAAAAAAGGTGAAATTGCCGTAACTGTAGGCGATTACACATTTACATCGGGCTATTACTCATGTGCACTTTTTTATGCCGACACCGAGGCTCGCACCTTGGTTGAAGAACAACTCAAAAGTGATGACTCAACCACAACCGACACACAAGATATTGTTTATTGGAACTACAAGGTTGAAGATACCGACTACGTAGAATGGGTTGAAAACAAGGCTTTGAGCAACCTTAAAGAAATTGCCGCCCTTAAAACATTATGTGCAAAAAATGAAGTAACCCTTAATGAAGAAACCGTTGAGTCGGCAAAAACAACCGCTGAAACTTTATGGAACGATTACGGTTATTCTACCGTTATGCAATCTAACGGCGTTGCTAAAGAAACATTTGTAACCTATATGCAAGACAGTTTTCTTGCCGATGAATATTTCAACTTTGTTTACGGTGAAGGCGGCGAAAAAGAAATTTCAGTCGATAAACTTACCGAACAGTTAAACGGCAATTACGTGCTTGTAAACAAACTTGAAACCTCTTTTACCGACAAAAGCGAAGATGAAATCGAAGATTTAAAAAATCAGTTTACATCTTATGAAACAAAGCTCAATAACAAAACCGAGGATTTTGAAAGCATTTACCTCAACTTTAACGATATCAGTGCCGAAGAGCACACTCACGAAGAAGCCGAAGACGGCGAACTTGAACCGCTTGACCACCACGCAACTATTTTAGGCAGCGAAGATACAAGTTACACATCTGACTATTACGAAACCGCAAAAAATATGGCTGTGGGCGAAGTTAAACTCATAACACTTGACGATAACAAAGGTCTTGTTTTGCTTGTAAAACAGGATATCATAGCAGACCCGTATTATGCCGATTATTTAGACACCACCCTACGCAACGAAATTGCAGGTGACGAGTTTAAAGAAGACCTTGAAAAATTTGGTAAAGATTTAAACTGTGATGTAAACAAATCATCGGTAAAACAGTTTAGCGTTAAAAAAATTAAATACGAATAAACAAAAATTCAACCCCCACCTATAACGGTGAGGGTTGTTGCTTTTTTGTATTAATTTTAAAAATTAATCAATGTATTGTTGAATATAATCTACAACGTTGCCTACTGTTTTAAGATTTTCAATTTCTTCATCGGGAATTTCTATATCAAATTCATCTTCAATAGCCATAAGCATTTCAACAACGTCAAGGCTGTCTGCACCTAAATCGTCGGCAATGTCGGTTTCGGGTGTGATGCTTTCAACGTCTGCATCTAACTGTTCGGCTAAAATCTGTTTAAACTTTTCGTATACCATAATAGTGTCCTCCATTACTAAGCAATTTCTCGCTGTTTTTTTACTGTATAAAAATAATATGCACTATTTTGCGTTTTGTCAATAGTTTTTTATAAATTTTTATCTTGAAATGATAAATTTACGTATTGCTATTTTCTGTTTTTTTTGGTAGAATTATAAAGGATTATTTTAAATTCAGGAGGTTTTTTCTATGAAAGCCGTTATTAACGGAAAAATTATTCTAAAAGACCGCGTAGTAGAAAATATGGCATTGCTTTACAGCAATGTTATAGAGGGTGTAGTGCCCGAAACCGAAATTCCCGCAGGGGCTGAAATTATTGATGCCTGCGGCGGTTATGTTGCTCCGGGTCTTATCGACATTCACATTCACGGCTATCTTTCAAAAGACGTTTGCGACGGCGAACCCGACAGCATTCGCACCATTGCAGGCGGTATTGTTAAAAACGGTGTAACAGGATTTTTGCCCACCACAATGACCGTTGATATGAAAGTTATTAAAAAAGCACTTGAAGTTTGCCGCGATTTAAAAGAGGAGAGCAAAACTTGGAACGGTTCTCAAATTTTGGGTTGTCACGCCGAAGGTCCCTTTATCAGCGAAAGCAAAAAAGGTGCTCAAGATCCTAAATACATACTCAAGCCCGATGCACAGTTTGTAAAGGATTATGCCGATATTATTAAAATTATTACATTAGCTCCCGAAACCGACACCAAAGATTTTGCCGCTATTCGCGAAATGACTCGTGATACCGACGTTGTAATTTCAATGGGTCACACCTCTGCCGATTACGACACCGCAATGGCAAGCACCACAGCAGGCGTTAAGCACGTAACACACTTATTCAACGCTATGACACCGCTTGCACACCGTGCTCCAGGTGTTGTTACAGCCGCTTTCAATAGCGACGTTACCTGTGAAGTTATTGTAGACACATTCCACGTTAACAGTTGTTTCTACGATTTGCTTTACAAAATCAAGGGTAGAAAACTCTGCTTTATTACCGACTGTTTGCCAGCAGGCGGTTTGCCCTACGGCGAATACACTTTGGGCGGCACAAAAATTATTTACAACGACATTGTTTGCCGACTCGAAGACGGCACCGTTGCAGGCAGCGTTTTGCCGCTTAACAAGGGTGTTTGGAATGTATACACAAACTCAAATATTCCACTTAACGAATGTGTTAACGGTGCAAGTTTGAACCCTGCTACCGCAATCGGCGTTGCCGACCGCAAAGGTTCGCTTGATATTGGTAAAGATGCCGACATTATCATTACAGATGACGGCTTTAATGTATTAAAAACAATTATCGGAGGAGAAATCAGATATGAATCTTAAAGTAAATGCAAAACTTGATCCGCAGTTTAAACCAATGTCTTTGGTTTGCCGCGAAATGCGTGAATTAACACAAGCCGACGGTCAGGATATTATTATTGCCGTTGAACGTAACAAGGGCTACACAACTACCTACAAAACCCGCATTTTCCGTGACGGTACAGGTCACGATGCCGAAAACTACGCTTTTGTAGAACGTATTGTTAAAACTCTTTTATGGGTTGCAGGCGGTTTCAAAATTATTATTGCAGGTTCTGAAACAGTTGCCGCTAAAATTAAAGAGGCTTACTCTTACGGCGGTGCCCGTGATTTTGATGTTCACTTTATGGAACGTGTTTATGAAGAAAAATTCAGCGTTGAAAGTGTTTCACTTGAAAACGCACCTACAGATAAATCTTCTGCTTCACCTGTAGGCCGTCATCTTGACGGTTGCCGTATCGGTTTTGATGCAGGCGGTTCTGACCGTAAAGTAAGTGCCGTTATTGACGGTGAAAGTGTATACTCTGAAGAAGTTGTTTGGTTCCCGAAAACTAATTCAGACCCCGATTACCACTATCAAGGTATTCTTGACGCTATGAAAACAGCCGCTTCTAAAATGCCTCGCGTTGATGCTATCGGTGTTTCAAGTGCAGGTGTTTATGTAGACAATCGTATAATGGTTGCTTCACTTTTCTTGAAAGTAAACGACGAAGACTTTGACAAAAAAGTTAAAAATATGTACATTGACGTAGCACGTGAAATCGGTGAAAATATTCCGATTGAAGTTGCAAACGACGGTGACGTTACCGCCCTTGCAGGTGCTATGAACTTAAACGACAACTCGGTACTCGGTATTGCAATGGGTACTTCTGAAGCGGCAGGTTATGTTGACCCACAGGGCAATATTACCGGTTGGCTTAACGAACTTGCATTCGCACCTGTTGATTTTTGCACCGACGCTATGGTTGACGAATGGTCGGGCGACTATGGTTGCGGCGTTAAGTATTTCTCACAAGACGGCGTAATTAAACTTGCTCCGGCAGCAGGCATTGAACTTGACGAAAATCTTTCACCTGCAGAAAAACTCAAGGTTGTTCAAGGTCTTATGGCTGAAGGTGATGAACGTGCAGCCGCTATTTATGATACCATTGGTACATATTTCGGTTATGCAATCGCTTACTACAGCGAATTTTACGATATTAAACACGTGCTTATTATGGGCCGTGTAACAAGCGGTAAGGGCGGCGAAATTTTGCTTGCCCGTGCTCAAGAAGTTCTTGACACCGAATTCCCCGAACTTGCTAAAAAGATTAATCTTAACATTCCCGATGAAAATGCACGCCGTGTAGGTCAATCGGTAGCAGCAGCAAGTTTGCCGAAACTCAACTAATTTAATTAGTAAAAAAACATATAAGGCGGATTATTTTTTAATAATCCGTCTTTTTTAATAAGGATAATTTTTATGGAAATAAAACCTATTGCATATATAAAAACCGATTTTAAAGAAAAATTCGGTATTCCGCGTCAAAGCGGTTTAGTACAAGAACTCACAGGCGAAATAGTGTTTGAAAAAGATTACGGCAGCGATGAATCTTTACGCGGAATAGATGAATACTCTTATCTGTGGCTGATTTTTGATTTTTCAAAAAACCACCGCGAGAAACAGTCGCCTACCGTAAGGCCGCCGCGTTTAGGCGGTAACACACGTGTTGGTGTTTTTGCAACACGCTCGCCTTTTAGACCCAACAATTTAGGGCTTTCGTGCGTAAAATTAGAAAAAATTATAAAAGATGAAAACTCACGCAACATTTTGGTTGTAAGTGGTGTTGATTTGCTTGATAACACGCCTATTTTTGACATAAAACCGTATATTCCTTACTGCGACTCAAAACCCGATGCCGCAGGCTCTTTTGCCGAAAAAAATAAGGATTATAAAATTACCGTTACCTACCCCGATAATATTTTTGAAAATTTTCCGCAGAATAAAGTTTCGGCTCTGTTAAAATGTTTAGAGCAAAATCCTTGCCCCGCATACCAAAATAATGAGCGTATTTACAAAATGAATTTTGCCGATTTTGACATCACTTTTTCAAAAAACGGAGACGAAATAAATCTACTTAAAATTGAAAAAAATTGAGTGTTTTATGTCAGTAATTTTTAAGTTTTTTGTATTGAAAATGTTAATAACTTATGGTATACTTTATTATATAT
>CAZUYL010000054.1:0-9453 GCA_964624945.1 uncultured Ruminococcus sp.
AATTTGTCAATAAAAAATGCAAGGGGATTTTAATATGCAAAAAAGAGTTGCCGCAATACACGATATTTCTTGTTTTGGCAAATGTTCGCTCACCGTTGCTTTGCCTGTAATTTCGGCTACGGGTATAGAATGTTCCGTAATACCAACGGCGGTACTTTCTACACACACGGGCGGTTTTTCGGGGTACACCTTCCGTGATTTAACTGATGATATTTTGCCCGTTGCTTCACATTGGAAAAAAGAGAATATTAAATTTGACGCTATATATACAGGTTATTTGGGTTCGGTAGAGCAAATTGATATTGTTTGCCGTGCAGTCGATGTTTTTGCCGATGAAAACACAATGCTTATTGTGGATCCCGTTATGGCGGATCACGGCAGATTATACGGCGGTTTTTCGGAAGATTTTCCAAAACAGATGTGCAAACTTTGTGCAAAGGCCGATGTAATCACACCCAACATTACCGAAGCCGCTTTTATGACCGATACACCCTATTTAGAACCGCCTTACACACAAGAGTACATTAACACTCTGCTTTTGAAACTAAGCGAAATAACAAAGGCAAAAATAGTGTTAACGGGCGTTTGTTTCGACGACAAAAAAATAGGTGCGGCTTGTTTTGAAAACGGCAATATAACCTATGCCTTTACCGAATACGTAAACGCATCTTATCACGGTACGGGTGATGTGTTTGCAAGCACGCTTGTGTCGGCGGTGCTTAAAGGCAAAACCTTAACCGAAGCGGCACTTACAGCGGCAAAATACACAGCCGAGTGTATAAAAATTACAAAAACAAAATACCCCACAGTTGAATACGGTGTTGCTTTTGAAGAGGTGATACCAACACTTTTAGAGTTGTTGGGTATAATAAAAACAGTCGAATAACCGAGTTATTCGACTGTTTTTATATTTATTTTGAATTAAAGCATAGTCTTTCTTAATTCTTCGCCAGATAATGTTGATAAATCGGCAGGGGCAATATCAAAAACTGTTTTACAGCCGTAATCACCGCGAGAATTAATTTTATTTATTGCACGTGCATACGCCATAAGCACACTTGCGGTAAATTCAGGGTTAGAATCAAGTTTTAAACTGTATTCAATAATATGATTATTTTCTTTATTCATACCTGTTTTGCCGCTTCTTATAACAAAACCGCCGTGACCTATACCCGAGTGGTCACGTAAAAGTTCTTCTTCGGTTATAAAGTGAACTACTGTATCATAATCGGCAAAATAGTTGGGCATAGTTTTAATTTCTTGTTCTATTTTTGTTTTATCGGCACCGTCTTCCGCTACAACAAAACATTCACGCATATGCTTTTGGCGTGCTGTAAGTTCGGGACATTCACCGTTTCTTACCGATTCAAGTGCGGTTTCAAGCGGAATAGTGTACTGTTTAGCGTCTTTAACGCCGTCAATTCTGCGTATAGCATCAGAATGACCTTGGCTTACGCCTTTGCCCCAAAATGTATAGTCTTTGCCGTCGGGCAAAATAGCCGAAGCATAAAGTCTGTTTATTGAAAACATACCCGGATCCCAACCGCCTGAAATTAAAGCGGTATGATTGCCCGATTTTGCCGCAGTATCAACATTTTTAAAGTGTTCGGGAATTTTTGCGTGTGTATCAAAACTGTCAACAACGTTAAAATGTTCGGCAAGGTAGGGTGTCATAACGGGTAGGTCGGTTGCACTGCCGCCGCAAATAATAACAACATCTATGTCGTTTTTGTAATTAAGTATATCGTCGGTGCGGTAAACTTTGGCACCGCTTAATGTTTTTACGCTTTCGGGTGAGCGGCGTGTAAATACACCGAATAATTCGGCATCGGGTGCGGCATTTATTGCACATTCAACGCCTTTGCCTAAATTACCGTAACCATAGATTGCTATTTTCATAAAAAGACCTTCTTTTTTAATAAAATCTGAAATTAAAATTTAACATCTGCATTACGCATATTGTCAAGCAATTTTGTGCGGTTTGCATCTTCCATAGGTGTTAGGGGAAGTCTTAAATAATTTTCACCGTAACCCATTGCCGACATAGCGGCTTTAACTGGAATAGGATTAACTTCACAGAAAAGCGAGTCAATAAGCGGCAAATATTTCAACTGCATTTTGCGTGACTGTTCAACATTGCCGTCAAAATAATCGTGGCAAATTTGTGAAGTCTCACGCGGGAGCAAATTAGATAAAACCGAAATAACACCCTTGCCTCCGAGTGATAAAACAGGAACAATTTGGTCATCGTTACCAGAATAAATGTCTAACTCATCACCGCATAGGCGAGAAATTGCAGCTACTTGAGAAATATCACCGCTGGCTTCTTTAATAGCAACAATGTTTTTGTGCTTTGCAAGAACGGCACAGGTTTCGGGTTTTATATTGCAACCTGTACGGCTTGGAACATTATAAAGTATGCACGGTTTTGTGCTTGCGTCGGCAATAGCGGTAAATGATGCTATAAGTCCGTTTTGGGTCGCTTTATTGTAATAAGGTGTTACTACCAATACGGCATCTGCACCAACTTCACAAGCGTATTTTGTAAGGCTTACTGCATAGGCAATATCGTTAGAGCCTGTGCCTGCGATAACGGGCACACGGCCTGCAACTTTATCTACGCAAAATTTTATAACCTGTTTGTGTTCGGCATCGGTAAGGGTAGAACTCTCCCCCGTGGTGCCTGCTACAACAATGGCATCAATGCCTTCGGCAATTTGCCATTCAATAAGTTTTTCAAATGTTTCGTAGTCAACACCGTTTTTATTAAGCGGTGTAATAATTGCGGTTGCGGCACCTGTAAATACAGTGTTTTTCATAATAATCCTCCTTAAATTAAAAAATGACAGCGGCAAAACAATGCTGCTATCATCCGACTATAATGTTATTTTAATCAGAATGAATAGCACTCCGCCAAAAGCGACAGCAAAACAGATTTTATCTGAGTTGCCAGCAAGCAACCCGCCACGGTGCCCACTTCGGCATTCGCCCCTTTCACATGCGGTTTCGGCAACCTGTAGCCATGTTACTATTGACTGAATGCACCTCTATCATTTAGCGTTGAGTATATCATAAAAACTTTTATTTGTCAATATAAAAATGCCGATATATACAGATTTTTTACACAAAAAATAAAACCCTGCCAGGCGGTAATCAGAGCAGGGTTTTGGGTTAATAAAGTTTAAGGTCAAGCCATAAATTTTCGTAATAGGTACGAACCTCATCAGGCAGATAATAAAAATACTCGGTAGGTACAGTATCCTCAGCATCGGGATAGAGTATTTTGTTTTGGTAATAACAGTAATCGGGATTATTTATTACCGCCGTATTCGGTGAAGCGTAACCTATATATTCGGCATTGGCAAGTGCTATTTCGGGTTCAAGCAAAAAGTTGATATACAGCATTGCCGCGTCATAATTTTTTACGTTTTTAGGCACGCAAACAGAGTCAATAAAAATGTTTGTGCCTTCTTTCGGGTAGAAAAACTTCAAATCGGGATTTACGTCAAGCATAGTTAAATAATCGCCTGCGTAATAAGGCCCTATTGCCGCTTCGCCTGTTTCAAGTTTGCCGTAGATTTCATCCATTACGTAAGACTGTAAAATATCTTTGCCGTCTTTTAACAACTGTGCGGCGACGTCCCATTCGGCAAGATTTGTTGAATTTACGCTGTAACCCAACAATTTTTGAGCAGTCATAAAACCGTCACGCGAGTTGTTAAAGTTAAGCGACATATTGCGGTATTTTTCATCCCACAAAACACGCCAAGAATGTTCGGGTTCATCTATAAGTTTGCTGTTATAAATTATACCCACCATACCCACGTTAAAAGGCACGGTGTATTCTTCGCTTTCATCAAAATACAAGCCTTTATACTGCGTGTCAATGTATTTGTAATTTGCTATTTCTGAAAAATCTATTTTTGCGAGCATATCTTCGTTTTTAAGGCGAGATATCATATAGTCAGACGGAATTATAACATCGTAACTTACACCGCCGTTTTTTAGTTGAGAGTACATAGTTTCATTACTTTCAAAGGTGGTGTAATTAACCTTAATACCTGTAAGTTTTTCAAACTCACGGTTAACGTCAAGCGTACCGTCGCTGCCGTCGGAAATATATTCGCCCCAATTATAAACGTTGAGTTCACTACCGGCGTATTCACGGGTGTATTCACACTCTAAATTAAGGCTTTGATACTCATAGCCGCAACCGCAAAACGATGCACATATTAAAACACATAGAAGGGCGGAAAATATTTTTTTAAACATTTAAACCCCTCCTTGAATCTGCTTTTGTTTGCAAAATATTGTATAGTATAAGCAACACAAAAACACATAAAAAGATAAGTGTTGAAAGTGCGTAAACATCGGGAGATACGGTTCTTTTGGTCATATTGTAAATCACAATAGGTAATGTTTGGTAATGACCGCATGTAAAATAACTTATAACAAAATCATCAAGCGACAGGGTAAACGCCATAATGGCACCTGTGAATATTGATGTTGAGATAGAGGGTAATATAACCTTAAAAAATGCTTTTGCGGGTGTGCAACCAAGGTCAAGTGCGGCTTCGTGCAAACTCATATCGGTAGCACGTAAACGCGGCATAACCGAAAGAATAACATATGGCAGGTTAAAGGTTATGTGTGCTATAAGCACGGTTAAAAATCCAAGCGATTCTTTAGCACCTAATATATTGCCTATAAAAACAAAAAGCAACATAAGTGAAACACCTGTTACAATATCGGCGTTCATCATAGGAATATTGGTAACCGACATAACTGCACTGCGGCTTATTTTTTTACGCAAAGCCAAAATACCTACTGCGGCGGCAGTACCCATAACGGTAGAAATAAAAGCCGATAAAACCGCAATTATAAGCGTGTGTTTTAGTGCGTGTAACATTGATGTGTTGGTGGCAAGACCTTTGTACCAATCTAAAGAAAAACCCTCAAACACCCAAACGCTGTTACCCGAATTGAAAGAAAACACAACCATTACCACAACGGGTGCGTATAAAAACAGCAAAATTAATGCTATGTAAATGCGTGACAAGGTTTTCATACAACTACCTCCTCATCACCGAAACGGTTCATAATAAGGGTACAAATTAAAATAAGCACCATAAGTATAAGTGATAGTGTAGATGCAATGTTGTAGTATTGCGGACCTGTATTGAACAGATATTCAATAGCGTCGCCTATCAGCAATGTTTTATTACCGCCCAATTTTTGCGAAATGTAAAATGTGCTTACGCTTGGTACAAATACCATTGTAATGCCCGATATTACCCCCGGTAGAGAAAGCGGCATAATAACACGTTTAATTCGTGAAAAACTGTTAGAACCTAAATCACTTGCCGCTTCAAGCAACGATTTATCAATCTTTGACATTGCGGTATATATAGGTAATATCATATAAGGTATAAAGTCGTACACCATACCTAAAATTACAGCACCCGGTGTATTAATAAGTTGCAACGGTTTTATGCCCAACAGCCCTAAAAACTTGTTTATAAGACCTGTGTTGGCAAGAATTGTTATCCAAGAATAAGTGCGAATTAAAAAGTTCATCCACATAGGCAACATTATAAGCAACATAATCATACGTTGACTGCTGACTTTAAGTTTTGTCATAAAATAAGCCATAGGATACGCTAACAACAAAGTAATTATTGTGGCAATAAAGGCGTAAAGAATTGAAATTGCAAACGCCTTTTTAAATCTGCCTATTTGTGCAAAATTTGCTAAGGTGAATGTGCCTTCGGCATCGGTAAAAGCAAAATAAGCCATTATAAGCAGCGGCACAACTATAAAAATTGCAGACCATACTATATACGGTGCTGCTACAATGCGGCTGCCGAAACTTTTTTTATTCATTTTCATCCTCCGTTATGTCCGAAAGATGTTCCATTTCTTCGCTGTAGGTACTGTAATCACCGTAAAGACCCGAATATTCGGATTTTTTCATAATATGAATAGCATCGGGTTCAATAAACAGACCTACATTGTCACCTACAAAACATTCGTCGGTGGTTTGTATCATCCATTTAAAACCGCCTATATCAACAATAATTTCATAGTGAACACCCAAAAAGTCAACCGATGTAACCGTGCCGCGTAGCATACCCTTGTCGGCAGGCACAATGTCAACGTCTTCGGGGCGTACAACAACGTCTACCTTTTCGTTTGTTTTGAAGCCTTTGTCAAGACATTCAAATGTGTGGCCCGAAAATTCGGCAACAAAGTCACTTTTCATAACGCCGTCAAGAATATTCGATTCACCTATAAAATCGGCAACAAAAGCGTTTTCGGGTTCGTTATAAATATCTTGCGGAGTACCTATTTGCTGTATTTTACCCTTGTTCATAACTACAACACGGTCAGACATAGTGAGAGCCTCTTCTTGATCGTGGGTAACAAAAATAAATGTAATGCCAAGTTGACGCTGTATGCGGCGGAGTTCTTTTTGCATATCTTTACGAAGTTTAAGGTCAAGTGCCGCAAGCGGTTCGTCAAGCAACAAAACTTTAGGCTTGTTTGCAATGGCACGTGCTATTGCAACACGCTGTTGCTGACCGCCCGAAAGGGTAGTAATGCTGCGTTTTTCAAAACCGTCAAGATTTACAAGATGCAACATTTCGGTAACGGTTTTTTTGATTTCATCTTCTTTGGCTTTTTTAATGCGTAAACCAAAGGCAACATTTTCGTACACGTTTAGGTGCGGAAAAAGTGCATAACGCTGAAAAATGGTGTTAACCTGTCGCTTATACGACGGAACACCATTAATTTTTTTGTCTTCAAAAACAATGTCGCCACTGTCGGCATCTAAAAAACCTGCAATAATACGCAAAGTTGTTGTTTTGCCGCAGCCCGAAGGACCTAAAAGGGTTATAAACTCTTTGTCACGTATATCAAGATTTAACCCGTCAAGCACCTTTTCGTTATCAAACGACACATAAATGTTTTTGAGTTCGATAACATTCTTTTTTTCTGTCATTTAAGCACATCCCCTTTGTCAAACACTCAAGTGTCGACAGTAGTAAAGTTTTACGTTTACCCTGCGCGATACCCCAGCCGTCTGTTTGTATGCCTTGCTGACAAAGGATTAAAAGTCTTGCAAATTAACTAAGGCATACATTAGTACCGAACTGTCTTTCTACACAGATGCGTTAAATGTTAATATAATAATATATCAACTCTATTTAAGATAAGACTAATTTGCTAAAAAGTCAAGAAAAACTTACAAAAAACGCATATTTTTGAGTAATAGCAAAATTTATAAAATATTATTGACTTTTAATTATCTGTTTAGTAAAATGTAATAAAATCAAACAATGTTTTTAAGGAGATTTTGTAATGAAAAGAATAATTGTTTTTGCCTTGGCATTATGTATGGTATTATGTGCCTTCGGTTGCAAAAAGTCTGACGGTGAGTATTCGTCAACAAACACCGAAATTATATATGAAGAGGTGGTAGTCGGCGGTGAAAAAACCGATAACGGTAATACCGATGCGACTCAAAGTGAAAATAATTCTAAAACCGACAAAACCGGTGCATCTTCAAATACCGACACATCAAAAACCGACAAGGACAAGTATATAGATTATAATACAACGGTTGAAGTTGATATTTGTGATGACATTATTCGCGGTTATCTTGATGCAAAAGATGCGTATAACCAATTTACTTTTTTAAATGACTACAGTTCGTACAGTCTTGATTATCAAACCGTTCAACTTGATTGGGACACCGACGGCAGTTCTGAATACACACTTACGGTATCCGAAAATCAGGATTTCAGCAATGCATTTGTAACAAAGGTAAAATACAACGGCATAAAATCAACAATATTTGTTCCCGGCAAAACATATTACTGGAAGATTAACGGTGAAAACAGCGATACTGTTTTAGGCGGCGGTAAAATAAAAATTAAAAATGCCCCTGTTCGTTGGATTCAAATCGACGGTACAAACAATGTGCGTGATATGGGCGGTTGGAAAACCGAAAGCGGAAAAACCGTTAAATATGAAAAATTATATCGCGGTAAAAATTTAGATAATATTACCGATAGAGGTATTGCAACAATAAAACAACTCGGACTCAAAACCGAAATTGATATTAGATATGCAAGTCAAAAAAATCAAGCCACAGGCACAGGTATGAATTACGTCTTCCTTGAAACATCGGCACAGTATGATTACATATTCCAAGACAATTACAAAACCGAAGTTGTAAATAACTATAAAGAAATATTTAATCTGCTTTCAAACGAAAGTAATTATCCGTTCTATACACATTGCTCTGCAGGTGCCGACCGCACAGGCACATTCGCTTTTATAACAAACGGTTTGTTGGGTGTATCTTACGAAGATTTAACCCGTGATTTTGAACTTACATCTTTTTCAAATTCGGGCAAACGTTGGAGAGGCAACGGCGACGGCGGTACATTTTTACCGAGTGATACTAAAATGGATGTTGAGGGCAACTACATTGCGTGGGGTGAACTCTACAACAAAATGATGGATTACGGTAAGCAAAACGGTTGCACCACACTTTCTGCTTCTATAGAGTGTTGGCTTACACATTACGTTGGTGTTCCGCAGTCACAAATTGATTCTTTTAGAACTATAATGTTAGGTTAAAAATTATCCCCTGTCAAAAAGGCAGGGGATTTTTGTATTTTTTAACTTGACTTTTTTTGTTGTATAATGTAAAATAACTTTTGTTATTTATGCGGGTGTGGCGGAATTGGCAGACGCGCTAGTCTTAGGAACTAGTGTCAACGATGTGCAGGTTCAAGTCCTGTCACCCGCACCAAGCCCTAAAAACTTTTGTTTTTGGGGCTTATTTTTTATATATTGTCTTTTTGACTTTTTAAGGCTTGATATTCTGTAATTAAAACCAAAGGGAGTTTTTGATATGTCTACTGTTAAATTTATGAAACTTGATAAAAATGCCATTGTGCCAACCTACGGCACCGAATTTGCCGCAGGTGCCGATTTATATGCCCTGCCGCAAGAAGATATTGTTATAAAATCGGGCGAAACCGTGCTTGTGCATACGGGTATTGCAATGCAAATACCTAACGGCTACGCAGGTTTTATATTTGCACGCAGCGGCATTGCAACCAAAAGGGGACTTGCCCCTGCAAACAAAGTAGGTGTAATCGACAGCGATTACCGTGGCGAAATTATGGTGGCACTTCATAATCATTCGGGCGTTGAGCAAAAAATCGCAGGCGGCGAACGTATAGCCCAAATGGTAATAATGCCTTATTTAAAAGCCGATTTTTGCGAAAGCGAAAATTTAGACGAAACCGAACGTGCCAACGGCGGCTTCGGTTCTACAGGCACAAAATAATTTTGTTGAATTTGTTTTTATATTATGTGTTATATCACACAATTTTATGAGCCGTTTAATGCGGCTCTTTTTTATTTAAAAGACAA
>CAZUYL010000055.1:0-8997 GCA_964624945.1 uncultured Ruminococcus sp.
TATAAGAACGGATTTTTTGGTCGAGATGACAGGATTCGAACCTGCGGCCTCTGCGTCCCGAACGCAGCGCTCTACCAAACTGAGCCACATCTCGATAAATGTCAAGATTTATTCAACTTAACTATTATATATAAATTTTTTAAAAATGTCAACAGTTTTATTGATTTCTTGTGTTTTTAAAAAAATCTGTAATTATTTTTTTGCAAATATCCTCTTTTATGCCGCCGAAAACCGTAACGTTCAAACTCTGCGGTAAATCGTTTATATGTATTGCAGAATCAACACACCCTGCCGATAAATCGTACGCACCGAAAACAATTTCGTTTATTCGTGCGTTTAAAATAGCACCCGTACACATAATGCAGGGTTCAAGCGTAACATAAATTGTGCAGCCGTCAAGCCGCCAACTTTTAAGATTTTTACAGGCGTTATTTATTGCCTCGGTTTCAGCGTGAGAAAGGGCATTGTTTTTGCTTTCACGCATATTGTACCCCTCACCCACAATTTTGCCGTCTTTTACTATAACAGCACCAACAGGCACCTCGCCCAAAGCGGATGCCTGTTTTGCAAGTTCAATTGCACGATTCATAAATCGGCTTTCCATTTTATTCTCCTAAATAACGAAATAAGACAGAGATTCAAGTAAATTAACCGCCAAAAAAACAATTATTGCCCAAGATGTAAAAAACCAAGTGTATTTTTGTTTTGCGGTAGATACATTATCCGCTTTTTTTAATTCAAAAGCATTTTTGCCGTCAGAATTTGATGTATCATTTTTAGCAAAAATATAAATACCTAAAATTGCCACAAACAAACTTACCGCTAAATAAATTAAATACAGTAAATTTTGTGTTGCTACCGAAACGTTATCCGACAAATAGGTAAATACAACCGACACGGTATTATTAATGCAATGAATTACAGCAGATGCCCAAATACTGCCGCTTTTTAAGTAAATATAACCTAAAATTAAACCAACGGTAATTGCAAACGGTATCTGTTCAAAATTGCCGTGCATAACACCGAACACTACCGATGATGCAACTATTGCAAAACCTTCACCGTACTTTTTAAGCAGACCTAAAACAATACCTCTGCAGGCAAATTCCTCAACCAAAGCGGGTACAATGGCGGTTGCTATAAAGGTTAATAAAAATCCGAATATTCCTTTTGGATTTTCACCGTAATTTACATCATATTCTATGCCAAAACCCTCAAAAATTTGAGAAGTATAACTCATTGCCATATTTGCAAAAGAACAAAACCCTATACCTAAACAAATTAAGGGAAAAAAGTTATTTTTTTTAGGTTTGTCAAAACTGATTAAACTGTCTATTCTATAGCCGCCACATTTTGCCGCAATAGGAAAAGGCAGTAAAAACATTAGTATTGACAAAATTATTTGCATAATTTGTTGAAAAGCCGAATTACCTGCAAGTTTTACCGCATCTGTATAAGATAAACCTATAACATTTACGGTAACAGCAATATAAATAAACGACCATAAAAAAGTTATTAAAAAAAGGCAGATAGACGGTATGCCTATTATAAGTGCCCTTTTGCGTAAATCCTTTTTTTCACTGTAGGTTTCGGGTGTTAAACCGTATGGCACATAATTATTTTCAACCGAATTTTGATATATTGGCTGTTCATATGTGTTTTGTTGTGTGTAATTATTTTCTTCAAACATAGAAATACTCCTTATTTGTTAGAGATATTTCCTCAAACCTAAAATAATTTAAGGGCGGCAGTTTTTTACCACCCTTATAAAATTTATTATTCGTTGTCATTATCGCTTTCAACAGCACCTGCATCGGCATCGGCTTCTTCAGGTGTGTCGTTTACCTCTGCCTCGTCGTGTTCGGCTTTAGCAACCGAAAGTATACGTTCGCCCTCGGCTACACGCATTACACGAACACCTTTTGCGGGGCGTGCAAATTCAGAAATAGTGTCACCGAAAATTCTTATAATTATGCCGTTTGAAGCAATCATAATTATATCTTCGTTCTTTTCAATAGGCAAAGTAGCGGCAACATCACCGTATTTTTCAACACGGTAGTTTGTAAGACCTTTACCTCCACGAGATTGCAAACGGTAGCACGAAATCGGACTAATACGTCCGTAACCTGTTTCGGTAACAGTAAGAATACGTGTATCCTCTTTACAAAGTGCCATATCAACTACAATGTCATCTTCAGACATATTAATTGCTTTAACACCGCGTGCGGTTCTACCCATAGAACGAACCTGATCTTCATTAAAATGAATTGCTTTACCCTTTTTGGTAGCAACAAGCAGGTTGTTGTCACCGTCGGTCATTCTAACGTGGGCAAGTTCGTCACCTTCGTCAATAGAAATAGCAATAATACCGCTTCTGCGTGTGTTTTTAAAGTCTGAAAGTTTTGTACGTTTAATAATACCTTTACGGGTTATCATACAAATGTAACGTTCATCTTCATCGGTAGCCGTAACAGGAATAATAACCGTAATTTTTTCATTAGGCATAAGCGGTAAAATATTTACAATATTCATACCCTTTGATGTACGTGAACCTTCGGGTATTTCATAAGTTTTTAATTTATAAACTCTGCCTAAATTACTAAACAGCATTATTTGGTCGTGTGAAGAGCAAACAAACATATTTTCAACGCTGTCTTCTTCACGGGTGGTCATACCTGTGATACCTCTGCCACCACGGTGTTGAACGTTGTAAGTATCAGACGGTAAACGTTTAATATAACCGTTAACCGTTTTTGTTATTACACATTCTTCAAGCGGAATAAGGTCTTCAATATCAACCTCGCCTGCAACGTCAGAAATTTCGGTGCGGCGGTCATCACTATATTTATCACGCAAATTAAGACTTTCGGTTTTAACAATATCAAGAATACGCTCACGAGATGCAAGTATTTCGTCACATTCTTTAATAAAGTCAAGTTTTTCTTGCAATTCGTCAAGAATTTTCTGTTTTTCAAGACCTGCAAGTTTACCGAGTTGCATTTGAACAATAGCAGTGGTTTGAATATCATCAAAACCAAAACGTTCGCTTAAAGCATCTTTACTTTCTTGAATAGTTTTTGAATTACGTATAATTGCAATAACTTCATCAATAAAATCAAGTGCGGTTTTAAGTGCCTCTAAAATGTGGGCACGTTCAGCCGCTTTTTTGCGGTCAAATTCGGTACGGCGACGAATAATATCATACTGAAAATCAATGCTGTTTTGAAGCATTTCTTTTAATGTAAGTACCTGCGGTTTGCCGTTTACTATTGCAAGCAATATAGCACCGAATGTTGACTGCAATGCAGTATATGTGTAAAGTTTGTTAAGTACTACCTGTGGGCTGGCATCACGCTTGATATCAACCACAATTCGCATACCGCCGTCACGTTTTGAAGAATAGTCAACAACGTCATCAATGCCTTCAATTTTTTTATCGGCAGCAAGGTCGTAAATGTGTTTGACTAAATCTTTTTTACGTACTTTATACGGAATTTCGGTAATAACTATGCGGAATTTACCGTTTTTGGTTTCTTCAATTTCGGCTTTACCGCGAACAATTATTTTACCTCTACCTGTAGCGTAAGCGGCACGGATACCGCTTCTACCCATAATTATACCGCCTGTTGGAAAGTCGGGGCCTTTTATATATTCACAAAGTTCAGAAAGTTCCGCATCGGGATTATCTATAAGATAGCACATTGCATCTATAACTTCACCCAAGTTATGAGGCGGAATTTCGGTAGCCATACCAACTGCAATACCGCTTGAACCGTTTACCAAAAGTTGCGGAAAACGTACAGGTAAAACTTCGGGTTCTTGCAAACGGTCATCGTAGTTGGGCATCATATCAACGGTATCTTTTTTGATATCGTCAAGCATACTGTAAGACAGTCTGTTCATACGTGATTCGGTATAACGGTAAGCAGCAGCAGGGTAGCCGTCAATGTTACCAAAGTTACCGTGACCGTCTATAAGAGGATATCTAAGTGAGAAATCCTGTGCCATACGAACCATAGCATCGTAAACGCTGGCGTCACCGTGAGGGTGATATCTACCAAGCACGGTACCTACGGTATCGGCACATTTACGGTATTTACTTTCGGGTGTTAAGCCGTTTTCATACATAGTGTAAAGTATTCTTCTGTGAACGGGTTTTAAACCGTCACGCACGTCTGGTAGGGCACGGCCTACGAGTACCGACATAGAATACTGAAGCATACTTGTTTTTACCTCATCGGTAATTTCAACAGGAACAATATTTGTTTCTTCGCTTTCGGGCCAATAAACTTTTTCTTGTTTTGCCATTGTTAAATTTCTCTCCTTTCCTTAAATATCTAAATCTGTAGCGTAAATTGCATTATCTTCAATAAA
Organism: uncultured Ruminococcus sp.; assembly: GCA_964624945.1. GTDB lineage: Bacteria > Bacillota > Clostridia > Oscillospirales > Acutalibacteraceae > UBA737. The sequence goes on from CAZUYL010000055.1 coordinate 4,375, forward strand.
TTTACGGCGGGGTTCTACTTCTTCACCCATTAAAATTGTAAATGTTTCATCGGCTAAAGCGGCATCAGCCATAGTAACCTTTAAAAATGTTCTGCGTTCGGGGTCAAGTGTGGTTTCCCAAAGTTGTGATGGGTCCATTTCACCAAGACCTTTATAGCGTTGAACATCAACATTATTACCCAATTCTTCAACCTTTGCAGCCTTTTCTTCATCGGTGAAGACATCAAAATGCTGTTTGCCCTTTGAAATTCTGAAAAGGGGCGGTTGTGCCAAATAAATATGACCTGTTTCTATAAGTTGCGGCATATATCTGAAGAAAAATGTAAGCAAAAGTGTACGTATATGGCTTCCGTCAACGTCGGCATCGGCCATAATAACTATTTTGTCGTAACGTAATTTGTTGATGTCAAAATTTTCACCTATACCTGTACCTAAAGCGGTAATAACAGGTGTTAATTTATCGTTACCGTAAACTTTATCTTCACGGGCTTTTTCAACGTTGAGCATTTTACCCCAAAGTGGCAAAATTGCCTGATATGTTGCGTTTCTGCCCTCAACGGCACTACCGCCTGCAGAGTCACCCTCGACTATATATATCTCGGTTTTAGTTGCATCGTTTGATATACAGTCGGTAAGTTTTTCGGGCATACGAGTTTTACTTCCTATGCCTGCTTTATTACGTGATGCTTCACGTGCTTTTTGAGCAGCCTCACGTGCGTTTGATGCGGCAATTGCCTTATCAATTACTGTTTTTGAATCATTCGGATTTTCTTCTAAATATTTGTAAAGTTGATCGTTTACAATATCGCGTACCAACTGACCTACAGAAGTGTTACCTAATTTTGCTTTAGTTTGACTTTCAAACTGAGCATCGGCAAGTTTAACCGAAACTACGGCAACTAAACCTTCCATAATATCGTCGGCTTTAAGATTATCGCTCGATTCTTTTAACTTTTTAAAATCATGTGCGTATTTATTTACAACACGGGTAACTGTTTGACGAAATGCCTGTTCGTGAGTACCGCCGTCGATTGTGTGCAATGTATTTGCAAACGATAAAATTTTATTATCGTAAGCGGTAGACCACAAAAGTGCTATTTCGGCAGTTTCATCACCTTTGGTACCCGAAAGATAAATTACATCTTTTATAAGGCTTTCTTTTTTAATGCCTTCAAGCAAATATTCAACATAAGACTTAATACCGCCCTCAAAATAGAGTTCATCTGTTCTGCCTTTGGTTAAAATATCGTCATCAGTACGGCAATCGGTAAGAACAACACGAATACCTGCATTTAAAAATGCCTGTTCACGTAAACGCGTAAGCAATGTTTCGTAATCGTAGGTTGTGGTATCGGTAAAAATTGTGGGGTCCGGTTTAAATGTAACCGTAGTACCTGTGGTGTCGGTAGTGCCTATAACCTCAAGTTCGGTTGCAATTTTACCCTTTTCGTAACGCTGTTTGTAAACGTTTTTGCCGTCACGAACTTCAACTTCAAGCCAATTAGACAAAGCATTAACAACCGATGCACCAACACCGTGCAAACCGCCCGATACCTTGTATCCGCCACCGCCGAATTTACCGCCTGCGTGAAGTATTGTAAATACAACAGTAACTGTAGGAATACCTTTTTGAGCATTTATACCTACAGGTATACCACGGCCGTTATCGGTAACACGAATAATACCGTCATCTAAAATTTCTACTTCAATTTTTGTACAGTAACCTGCAAGTGCCTCGTCGATTGAGTTATCTACAATTTCATAAACCAAATGGTGTAATCCGCGTTCACCTGTAGAACCAATGTACATACCGGGTCTTTTTCTAACCGCTTCAAGTCCTTCTAAAACCTGAATAGATGACTCGTCATATTTTTCTGTAACGGGTAAATTTAATTCTTCACTCATTTTAAATCTCCTTTTTGTTTTATAGAGAATCTATATAACCTGTTCTTTTAAGCAGCGTTTGAGAAGATATTTGCGAAATATAAATTTTTACGTTTTCCTTATTTTTTCCTGCTACTACAAAAGAACGGGGTAAATCATAACTTACAGTTATTACTTTTCCGTCTTTTTCGGCTTTATTTAAAAAATCGCGTGTTCTTTTTGAAATTGATGTGTTTTCAAGATCAAAAATACCGATTATATCCTGTGTGGGTAACATTACGTTATTACCTAAATGAATATACACTAAATAACACCGCCGTTTTTAATTTTTATTACCCTGCCCTCTTTTAAATTTTTAATATTAGAGGTGTCACAACAGGTGATAAAAGACTGCCAATTTCTTATATGATTTAAAATATAATTTTGCCTGTTTTCATCAAGTTCACTCATAACATCATCAAGCAAACAAACGGGGTATTCACCGCTTATTTCTTTTAAAACTTCGGCACCTGCAAGTTTAAGCGATAACGCTACACTTCTTTTTTGACCTTGTGAACCAAAATTTCTTGCAGGAATACCGTTAATTTTAAAAATTATGTCATCACGGTGAGGACCTATCGATGTAGACTGAGAATAGGAATCTTCTTCACGTGATAATTTTAAATTTTCAAAACTTAATGTTTTTTTACTTTTGGTAACATAAAATATTTCTATGTTTTCTTTTCCGCAAGATATACCGTTATAAATATCGGTGACGTATTTATTTATCATATCAATAAATCTTTTTCGGTATACTATAATTTTTTTGCCGTTTTCAAAAATTTCATTTTCAAAAACATCAAGCATTATAGAAACAGTTTTGTCGTACCTATATTCTTTTATAATTTTATTACGCTGTAAAACCGCACGGTTATAATTACGTAAAATTTCAATATAATTCGGGTACAACTGACCTATTGATGTATCAATAAATCTTCTGCGTTTTTCGGGACCGTCGGTAACAAGGTTTAAGTCGGTAGGTGAAAAAACAACCGCATAAAACTTGCCCGCTAAAGACGAAGTACTTTTTACCTTTTTATCATTAAAAAAAGCAGTTTTTTTATCTTTTTCAAATACTATTTCGGCATTGTTTTGCACACCCGAAAATTCATATTCTGTATTAATTTTAGCAATGCTTTCACCAAATTTTAAAAATTCGCCGTCTTTTGCGTTTCTAAAACTTTTAGCACCCGAAAACAACCACAAAGCCTCTATTATATTTGTTTTACCCTGTGCGTTTTCACCGCAGATAACATTTATTTCATCATCAAAATTAAGTTCAATATTTGAAATGTTTCTAAAATTGCTTAATTTTAAATTTTTAACCTTCATTTTTTATAACAAATTCGTTATTTTCAAATTTTACGGTATCGTTGTTCCTGAGTTTTTTACCTCTGGCGGTACAAATTTCACCGTTAACAAAAACCAAAGAGTCTTGTATTACCATTTTCGCCTGACCGCCTGTGCCTACCGCACCTGAAAATTTCAAAGCAGAATCAAGTCTTATAAATTCTTCTTTTATAAATATTTCTCTCATTTATTTTAACCTCATAGGCATAATAAGATAAAGCATATCTTTATTTTCTTCATCAGCGGGTGTAATTGTAACACCTGCATTTGCACCGTTAAATTTAAAGGTAATTTTTTCGGTTTCGCAAGCCTTTAATGCTTCAAGCAAATAACGGCTGTTGAGTCCCATTTCAAAACTGTTACCCTCAAGTTGAATACTTAATTTTTCTTTTGCTCTGCCAAGTGCGGTAGAACAACTTAAAAGAACTTCATCGGGTTCAAAAGCACATCTTACAGGGGTTGAAAAACTGTCGTTTATAAGAAGAGATACACGTTCAATGCTATCTATTATTTCACTGCAAGAAATGGTAGTTTTTTGGGTGTATTCAGAGGGTATAATTTTTTCAAAATTAACAAATTCACCCTCTAAAAGACGTGATATAAATACAAAACCTTCTATTTTAAATAAAATTAATCTTTTACCTACTTTAATTTCAATGTTTTCGGTATTTTCATCTATTAGTTTTACAACTTCGGTCAATGCTTTGCCCGAAATTATAAATTCAATATTATTATCAAGATTAATTTTTTGTTTTCTGATAGCAAGGCGGTAACCGTCTATGGCTACAAATTGTAAAACGCCGTCTTTTACAGAAATGTTAATACCTGTTAAAATTGGTCGTGTACCCTCTATTTGAGATACGGCAAAAATTGTACCTTTTACCATTTTTACAAAATTTTCGCCGTCAATATTTAGGGCTTCACCTTCGGTAAGTGAGGGCATTTCAGGAAAATCGTTAGCATCCATACCCATAATGTCGAAAACGGCACCTTCACTTCTTATGTGGCATAAAAGATGGTCGTCACATTCTATTTCAACATCAATACCTCTTAATTTTCTTAAAATGTCGGCAAGCAAGCGTGCGTTTATTACAATGTCGCCCTCTTGTTCACAAAAAGCATAGATTTCTTTTTTCATACCCATTTCAAGATTGTATGTAGAAAGTGTAAGTAAACCTTTTTCAGCAGATAATAATATACCTTCAAGTATGGGCATTGAACTTTTGGTTCCTACAGTTTTTTGCATTTTTAAAACTGCATCAAGAAAAATTGAACGCTTAACTCTGAATTTCATAAATTTTCCTCCGATTTTAAAATAAAATAATATTATAAATAACAGTAGTAATAGGG
>CAZUYL010000056.1:0-8815 GCA_964624945.1 uncultured Ruminococcus sp.
TGTTAAGCAAAGTGCAGTTCTGGCCAGCACAACAGAACCCTGTCCTTTGGGCGAACCTCTTTATATGGACGTTGTTAGTGCTTTGGCACAAACAGGTCGCAAGATTGACACCGTTATCGGCGGTCGTTACGGCTTAGGTTCTAAAGATACTCCACCTTCAAGTGTATTTGCAGTATACAAAGAACTTGCAAGCGAGTCACCGCGTCACAACTTTACAGTTGGTATTAACGATGATGTTACAAATCTTTCACTTACTGAAGAAGCAGCACCTAACACCGCTGCAGAAGGCACAATCGAATGCAAATTCTGGGGTCTTGGCGGTGACGGTACCGTTGGTGCTAACAAAGACTCTATCAAAATTATCGGTGACCATACCGACAAATATGTTCAGGCATACTTCCAGTATGACTCTAAGAAGACAGGTGGTATCACAATTTCGCACTTGCGTTTTGGTGATAAACCTATCAAGAGTCCTTACTATATAAACAAAGCCGACTTTGTTGCTTGCCATAACCCCTCTTATGTAATTAAGGGTTACAAAATGGTTAACGACGTTAAACCCGGCGGTGTTTATCTTATTAACTGCCAATGGACACCCGAAGAATTAAATCATCATATGCCCGCTGATGCAAAACGTTACATCGCTAACAATAACATTCAACTTTACACAGTTAATGCTATTGATATGGCTGCTGAAATTGGTCTTGGCAAACGTACCAATACTGTTTTACAGTCTGCTTTCTTTGCACTTTCAAACGTTCTTCCTCGTGAAGAGGCAATCGGCTATATGAAAGAAAAAGCACAGAAATTTATGAAGAAGGGTAAAGAAATCGTTGAAATGAACGAAAAGGCAATCGATGCAGGTGCTAATGCTTATGTTAAGATTGACATTCCTGCTGATTGGGCTACCGCTTCTGATGATAATAATGCCGCTGCTTCAACAGGCAAAGAAAAACTTGTTAAAATGGTAGATAGCATTATGAAACCTGTAGGTCTTATGAACGGTTATGACCTTCCTGTATCGGCGTTTACCGAACATGCTGACGGTACATTTGAACAGGGTGCATCTGCTTACGAAAAACGTGGCGTTGCAGTTATGGTTCCTGAATGGAATAACGAAACATGTATCGGCTGTAACAAGTGTGCATTTGTTTGCCCGCATGCTACAATTCGTCCGTTTGCTTTGTCTGCTGATGAAAAAGCCGCTGCTCCTGCTACAATAAAAACAGCAGTTAAAGAAAAACTTGTTACAAACAAAGGTTATTCTTATGCACTTACAATTTCTCCGCTTGACTGTATGGGTTGCGGCGTTTGCGTAGGCGTTTGCCCGACTTCTTCACTTAAAATGGTTTCACAGGAATCACAACTTGTTGAACAAGAAAGTTTTGATTACTGTGTTGCTAACGTTACTGAAAAAGAAGGCATTGCTTCAAGTGCAAACCTTATTTCTTCACAGTTCAAGAAACCGCTCCTCGAATTCTCAGGTTCTTGTGCAGGTTGTGCTGAAACTTCTTATGCACGCCTTATAACACAACTCTTCGGTGACAGAATGTACATCTCTAACGCAACAGGTTGTTCTTCAATTTGGGGCGGTCCTGCTGCAACTTCACCGTACACAACTAATGCTGAAGGTCACGGTCCTGCTTGGGCAAACTCTTTGTTTGAAGACAACGCAGAACACGGCTTTGGTATGTATCTCGGTCAAAAAGCCATCAGAAACCGTCTTATCGACGAAGTTAAGGCTATTGCCGAAAGCAATAAAGCACCCGAAAACGTTATTGCCGCTGCAAATGAATATCTTGCAACTGTAAATGACAGCGATAAAAACGGTGCCGCTGCAAATGCTCTTGTTGAAGCACTTAAAAGCTTTGACTGTGACTGCGATATGAGAAAAGATATTCTCAACAACAGCGAATATCTCTCTAAGAAATCTGTATGGATCTTCGGCGGTGACGGTTGGGCATATGACATCGGCTTTGGCGGTGTTGACCACGTACTTGCTACCGGCGAAAATGTAAACATTATGGTATTCGATACCGAAGTTTACTCAAATACAGGCGGTCAGGCTTCTAAAGCATCTAATATTGGTCAGGTTGCTCAATTTGCCGCTGCAGGTAAGGCTATCAGTAAGAAGAGCCTTGCTGAAATCGCAATGAGTTACGGTTATGTATACGTAGCACAAATCGCTATGGGTGCTGACCAGAACCAGACACTTAAAGCACTTAAAGAGGCTGAGGCTTATGACGGTCCGTCAATCGTTATAGGTTATGCACCTTGCGAAATGCACTCTATTAAGGGTGGTATGGTTAACTGCCAAGCAGAAATGAAGAAGGCAGTTGACGCAGGTTATTGGGATCTCTTCCGTTATAACCCTGCACTCAAGGCTGAGGGCAAAAATCCGTTCTCACTCGACAGCAAGCCTGCAACTGCTGATTACAAAGACTTTATTCTTAATGAGGCTCGTTATTCATCACTTACACGTTCATTCCCTGATCGTGCAAACGAACTCTTCGATAAAGCAGCAGAAAATGCTAAGGCTCGCAGAGCACATCTTGAAAAATTAGTTGAACTCTACGGTAAAGAATAATATAAATTTACTTTATACGTTTTACTAATTAAAAAATCCCCTGTATTGAAAGTTTATACCTTCAATACGGGGGTTGCTTTTTAAATAAAAAATCGGACTGATAAACTGTAAAAACGATTTATCAGTCCGTATTATTTTGCAGAAATTGAAATAAAATTTATTCTTCTCCTGCTTGCATTTCCATTAACTGTTCTTTGGTAATAAGAACTTGGCGTGGTTTAGCACCTTCGTATCCACCTATAATTCCGCGTTCTTCCATTTGGTCTATTATACGTGCGGCACGTGCATAGCCGAGTTTTAATTTGCGTTGCAAAAGGGAGGTAGACGCTTGACCGAGTTCTACAACAACTTTTATAGCATCGTTAAGTACGGGGTCATCGGCACTTGCGGCATCTTCAGGCACACCTGTACGTTGCTGTTTTTCAATAGCCGCTTGACGTTCTATTTCAAGCATAATATTGTCGTCATAATCGGCTTTACCGCCGCCTTTAACAAATTCAACAACACGTTCAACTTCTTCGTCACTTACAAAACAGCCCTGAATTCTAAACGGTTTGTTTGCACCCATAGGGCTAAATAGCATATCACCTCGGCCGAGCAATTTTTCGGCACCTGCACAGTCAAGAATTGTACTACTGTCAATGTGTGAAGATACGGCAAATGCAATACGTGTTGGTATATTGGCTTTGATAACACCTGTAACTACGTTTACAGATGGGCGTTGAGTAGCAATAAGTAGATGAATACCTGCGGCACGTGCTTTTGCGGCAATGCGGTTGATAGAATCTTCAACCTCTTTTGGTGCCGTCATCATAAGGTCAGCCAACTCGTCAATAATAATAACAATACGTGGCATTTTTTTAACTTCGGGTTCGTCAACAAGAGTTTCAACCAATTTGTTATAACCTTCAATGTTACGCACATCACGGTCGGCAAACATTTTATAACGTTGCTCCATTTCGTTAACTGCCCAACCTAAAGCACCTGCGGCTTTTCGCGGTTCGGTAACAACGGGAACAAGCAGATGCGGAATACCGTTGTATATGCCAAGTTCAACAACTTTTGGGTCAATCATAAGCAGTTTAACGTCATCGGGCGAAGCCTTGTAAAGCAAACTTATAATAAATGAGTTTATACATACCGATTTACCGCTGCCTGTGGCACCCGCAATAAGACCGTGCGGCATTTTTGCAATATCGGCTACAACTGTATTACCGCCGATATCTTTACCCATTGAAACGGTAAGTTTACTTTTTGATGCCGAAAAAGTGGTAGACTCTATTACTTCACGTATACCAACTGTTGCACTTGCACGGTTAGGTACTTCAATTCCGACAGCCGCTTTGTTTGGAATGGGTGCTTCAATACGCACACCGGCAGTAGCAAGATTAAGTGCAATGTCATCGGCAAGGCTTGTGATTTTGCTGATTTTTACACCTGCACGGGGTTGCAATTCATATCTTGTAACTGTAGGGCCACGACTTACGTCAACAACACGTGTTTCTACACCGAAACTTTTTAGTGTTTCAACCAATTTTTCGGCGGTGCTTTCAAGTTCAGCCGCAACGGTTCTGCTATCGGCACTGTTAATACTGTTAAGCAGGGTAAGTGGAGGGAACTTATATAGCGGAACGTTATTAAGATTTTCGGTTATTTCATCGGTCATTTCGTCGGTTTCTTTTTTGAAATCAACTGTAATGCGTTCGGGGGTTATGTCGCTGTCTTCTTCATCTTGGCGTGCGGCGGCAATAGCCTCATCAATGGCGGCTGTATCATCAACGGGTTGATAGTTTACTTCGGGTTGATTTGTATCAAGATCGGTATCGGAGCTTTCGGTATCACCGTTGTAACTTTCAACCAATTTTTTTTGAATTTCGTCAAGATTACGGTGCTTTTTGGTTGGCTTTTCGGGTTCATCAACCTCCATATCAACATCGAAGCCTTTAATTATTTTAAGTTCTTTGCGTTTTGGTTTATCTTGCTTTTCACTTTCACGCAATGCACGTTCGGCAAAGGCGTTGCTTGCTTGTTCAGATACAACCTGTGCAGGTTTTGCTAAGGCTTTAAAAAGTGCTATAAGGTGGGTACCTGTAATTATCATTAAAAATACAAATATAAGTAACAACAAGGTTATTACGGCACCTGTTTTGCCAAAAGCCATACCTATTGGCAAACCGATTAATGTGCCGAGAACACCGCCACCGAATTTGTGTGTTAGCCCCCAAGCGTCAGCAATGTTAGAGCCAAACATACTGCCTATAAAATCGTTGCTTGAAGTTGAGCAAACCTCAATAAAAGCACCTATAAGCACAACCAAAACTACAGATTCTATAATTTTTGCATTTATACTTGAAGATAGTTTGTCGGTAGCAAAAATTATTGCAACTGCACCCAACAAAAACGGATAAAAATATGCAGTAACACCGAAAATTCTAAACATAAAATTATGCATAGCGGTCCATACATTTTCGCCCTTTATAAACACAATAAACATTAAAAATATAGATACTGCAAACCAAATTACCGAATGTAATTGCCGCATACCTTTATTAGCCGCTTGTGTTTTTGAGTTAGATTTTGAAGCAGTTTTGCTTCGTTTTTTTGTTGCCATTTATGTAACACCCCAAAATAAATTTTATTTTATGTATGGCGTAAAATACGCCGTTAACTGTTTTCAATCATTTTATTAAGACAATCTAACACATCACTTAAATTGCCCAAAGAATTTATAAGTTTTTCACTTACCGCTTTTTCACCTGATAGTGTAGTGCCTACATCGGTTACAAGTTCGTCGGTATTCATCATAAGCGAGGTAAAACGCTCGGCTGTAATTTCTGAATTTTTTACAACAAAATCTGTAATACGCCCCTGCATACGTGCAAAGTGATTCATAGTTTGCGGCACGCCTATAACCAAACCGCTTGTTCGCACAGGGTGAATAGTCATAGTAGCACTCGGAGCAATAAACGAATGTTTTGCCGAAACCGCAAGCGGAACACCTATTGAATGACCGCCACCTAATACAAAACTTACAGTAGGTTTTTTCATTCCAGAAATCAGTTCTGCTATAGCAAGCCCCGCTTCAACATCACCGCCTACGGTGTTTAAAACCACAAGCACACCTTCAATGCTGTCATCTTGTTCTACGGCAACAAGTTGCGGAATTATGTGTTCGTACTTAGTGGTTTTGTTTTGTTCGGGTAAAACGTTGTGCCCCTCTATTTCGCCTATTATTGTAAGACAAAAAATTTTGTGTTTGCCGTTTACCGTTTCAACCGTGCCAAACTGTTTTATTGTGTCAGATGATTGATTTTTGCAAGAATTATTTTCGTTATTCATATAAATATCCCTCCAAATTTATTATTTGAAGAGAAATTATAAGAATACATATTAATTATACAACTTAACAGGCATTTTTTCAAGTAATAAAAGCAGGGTAAATAAATATAAAATTTTTCTTTACTTAAAATTAATTATATAGTATAATAGATTAAAAAGAACAGATGTTCGTAAAAAAGCGGTGTATTGTAAATGAAAGACAGAATTATACTTCATTGTGATTTGAATAATTTTTTTGCATCGGTGTCTATGCTTTCAAACCCTACACTTTACAATATGCCCGTTGCTGTTTGCGGTGATACCGAAGCACGACACGGTATTGTTCTTGCTAAAAATGAAATTGCAAAAAAATTCGGTGTAAAAACAGCCGAAACTGTTTGGGAGGCAAAGAAAAAATGTCCCGAACTTGTAACCCTTGCACCGAATTATCAAAAATACACAAAGTATTCAAAAGCGGCACAAAAAATATACGCACGTTATACCGACCTAATAGAGCCTTTTGGCATTGATGAATGTTGGCTTGATGTTACGGGCAGTACTTTGCTTTTTGGTTCGGGTGAACAAATAGCCGATAAAATACGCCGTGAAATAAAAAAGGAACTTGGAATTACGGTATCAGTTGGGGTTAGTTTTAACAAAATTTTTGCAAAACTCGGTTCCGATATGAAAAAGCCCGACGCAATAACCGTAATAAGCCGTGAAAATTTTAAAGAGAAAGTATGGGGCTTGCCCATATCGGATTTATTGTTTGTAGGTAAAAGAACTACTGAAAAATTAAATCAAAACGGAATATTTAAAATAGGCGATGTTGCTAAGTGTGATGTTGCAATGCTTGACCGTATGCTTGGAAAAGCCGGTGTGCAACTTAAAACATATGCTTTGGGTGAAGATATATCTGCGGTGGTTACACCTACTGAGAATGATACACCAAAAAGTATTGGCCGCACATATACTCCGCCTAAAGATATAACAACCGAAAGTGAAGTATGGAAAATTTATATTTTAATCGCGGAAGAAATCTCTGAAAAATTGCACGAAAAAGGCTTATGTGCTACTACAATACAGGTGCATACGCGTGATACTTCGCTGAAAACAAAGGAATATTCTTACACGGTAAACACACCGATTAACACTTCAATGTTGTTGGCACGCGAAGCAATGAAAATTTTTAACAAAAATTATAAATGGAATTTACCGTTGCGTTCCGTAGGTTTTAGAGTTATGAACATTAAAAGTGATAATGTTGCTTTTCAACAAGATCTTTTCGGTAATTTTGAAGAAGATGAACGTATGGAAAAAATAGAGAATTCACTTTTAAATGTAAGAAAAAAATTCGGTAAAGAAAGTTTAAAACGTGCAACAAACTGTGATGATTAAAGTGTAAAAACTATCGGTATACAATTTGCGGTTAAATTTAAAAAATTAAAATCAAAAAATCATTGCTGTTTTTGTGTAGCAATGATTTTTTGATTTATTCCAAAGTGTATTCAAAAGTTAATGTGTCTATATTTAAAATTCCTTTTATCATAATAGGGTAAGTTAAGTTAGGTTTATCACAAAGTTTTGACAGTTTTTCAAAATTACGGCAAACGGTAATATAATTGTCGGTAATATTGCGAGTGCCTGTAATTTCTTTAAAATCTGCCTGCACATAAAACGGTATAACATTTTTGCTTGACGGTTTTAAAAAATAAAGGGTATTGGGTTCGGTTAAGGTTTGTTCAAAAAGTTTTGTCATAATGCCTTGATGCCTAAAATCTTTGTGTGTAGTTACCGCATATATATAATATGCCGATGACAAAATACCGTTTATGCTAACTTTACAGGGTATTTTAAAAAACATTGCCGCAACCGTTTTGTCAATTTTATAAGTTTCGATATTACTGCCGAATAAATCAAAAAGCATTTTGTCAAATTCGGGCGAAGAGCCGAATGCATCGGCATATAAATTCTTGCATTGTTCAAGCGTTGTCATATGTTTTCCTTTGGCATACAAATGTATTTTGGTAAAAGTATCTCTGGTTTATAAGAAAGTTTTGCTTTTCGCAAACCTTCAAGACCTAAATCATCTTCACGGTTGATGTATTTATAATTTTGTAAATTATGCGAAGCAAATTCGCGGTTAATAACCGTATATGCGGTATCAAATTCTTTAAGTGCTTTTTCAATATGAATGTCAAATACATTGTCGTTTATAGCAGAGCCAAGCGTAAAAGCAACTGTTTCACCGTTTATAACTATTGCTCCGCCTTTAATATTTAGTTTTTCAATATTTTCAAGCATAATAAAAACGCCGTTCATTTCGCATTTTAGTTCTTCGTCAAACCGTTCGGCATTTTGCTGATACCACTTATCAGCACATTCTTTAACCTTATCAATATTTAATTCGGTTATATTCTCATAATGCCAATCGTATTTTTTTGAAAAGGCGGATATATGATTTCGTTTAGAGTGATATTTTTTGCCCGAAAGATTTATTAAATCGATTGAATTGTATATATAATCAAATTCATTGCGGCTTTCGTAAATGTCGTAATATTTTTCATAAAGTTTTTTAAATTCATCGAAACGGCTGCCCACCTGTGCCCACATAACAGGCAATTTGTTTTGACAGTTGTTTAATATTGTTTCAAAACCTTTTTTAATATCGCCGAAAGGCAGGCTGTAAATTTCAAGATTATCGGAATAAGATTTTAAATAAAGAACCCCGTCTTCAATACAAAAACGGTTGTTATAAAGCGGTTCCCACATGAGCAAATTTATAAAATTTACTTCGCAAGTCATTTCGCTGTTATTATTTATAAAATGTTTTAATTTATTAAAATCATCGATTTCTATTTTTTTGAATTGCATTTTTTCAAGACCTTATATTTTTTTAAATAATACCAC
>CAZUYL010000057.1:0-8677 GCA_964624945.1 uncultured Ruminococcus sp.
CTTATAAATCAAGCGCTGGGCGAATTTTCTCAAAAACTTGACGACAAAAATTTACAGGTTGTGAAAAATATTCAAAATGATGAAATTTACATTTTAGCCGACGGCAGAAGACTTTGGCGTGTTATTGATAACCTGCTTAATAACATTTGTAAATACGCATTAAGCGGAACACGTGTGTATATTGATTTAATTGAAAATAACGGCAAAGCGGAAATGACTTTTAAAAATATTTCAGAAGAGCCAATTAATGTTTCGGCAAATGATTTAACCGAACGTTTTGTTCGCGGTGACCGTTCACGTAATACCGAAGGTAGCGGACTTGGGCTTTCAATTGCCAAAAGTCTTACCGAACTTCAAAACGGTAGTTTTGAAATAACAACCGATGCCGATTTGTTTAAGGTTAAAATAATTTTTGATATTGTTAAATAAAGGTAGAATTAGTATGCAAAAGTTACAAATGTCAAATTATGACCGATTAATTTTAAAACGAAAAGCAAAGCGTAAAAAACGCATACGTAATTTTATAATATTTTTACTGATAGTTTTTGTTGCATTGTGCGGTGTTTTACTACATAATTTTAAAAATTCAAAAGATAGAGTGTTAAATGTTAAAACAACAACACCGCCCGATTATGTTGATGTGCAGTTAATTAGTAATTCTCACGCAAGAACCGGTGTAAAACTTATAGAAATTAACAGCATTGTTATTCACTACACCGGCAATCCCGAAACTACCGCACAAAACAACCGTGACTATTTCAATAAACCCGATACAAATGTATGTTCACACTTTGTAATCGGTCTCAACGGCGAGGTTATTCAATGTGTGCCTATAGATGAAAAATCCGCTGCAAGTAATAATCGCAATCTTGACACAATATCAATAGAGGTTTGCCACCCCGATAAAAGCGGAAAATTTAATACCGAAACATACAATTCGCTTGTAAAACTTACGGCGTGGCTTTGCGATAATTCTTCGCTTAAAGCAAGTGATGTTATACGCCACTATGATATCACAGGCAAAGAATGTCCGAAATATTTTGTCGATAACCAATCGGCATGGAACACTTTTTTAAACGATGTAAAAAAGGAACTTAAAAATTATTAACGCAGGAGTTGATTTTAATGCTCGAAATAAAAAATCTAACAAAGATATATAATCCTAAAAAAGGAGTGCCTGTTACCGCACTTTGCGGTGTCAATTTAAAATTTGCTGATACGGGTATGGTGTTTTTGCTTGGTAAATCGGGTAGCGGTAAATCAACATTGCTTAATTTACTTGGCGGACTTGATCGCTATACCGACGGTGAAATAATAATCAACGGTGTATCTTCAAAAGATTTTAAACAAAATCATTTTGACTCTTACCGCAACACCTATGTAGGTTTTATTTTTCAAGAGTACAATATTCTTGATGAATTTAACGTTGGTGAAAATATTGCCATTGCACTTGAACTGCAAGGAAAAAAAGCCACCGATAGTGAAATTAATAAAATTTTGAAACAGGTTGACCTTGACGGTTACGGTGACCGCAAACCCAACGAACTATCAGGCGGACAAAAACAACGCGTTGCAATAGCACGTGCTTTGGTTAAAAACCCTGAAATTATTATGGCAGACGAACCTACAGGTGCACTTGATTCAAACACGGGCAAACAAGTTTTTGATATGCTTAAAAAACTTTCACGTGAAAAGTTGGTTATTGTAGTATCACACGACCGAGAATTTGCCGAAAATTACGCTGACCGCATAATCGAACTTTCCGACGGTAAAATTATAGGCGACGTTACACTTGATAGTGAATTTGACGGTGAGAAAGCCGACACTTTGATTTTTGAAGATAATACCGTTACTGTAACTAACGGATACCACTTGACTGAAGATGACCTTAAACGTATAAATGACTATATTGACGGTTTGAAATCGGGTAAACTTTCGCTTGAATTTAATAAAAAAAGCAATTTAAAATTCAAGAAAACCGACACAGAAAAAATTGTTTCACAAGGTAAGCAATTTAATCTTATAAAATCGAAACTTCCTATGCGTAATGCATTTAAAATGGGTGCAGGCGGATTAAAACACAAAAAATTCAGACTTGCGGTTACAATATTTTTATCTTGCATTGCTTTTGGACTTTTCGGTCTTGCCGACACGTTTGCCGCATATAATCACATAAAAGTTTGCACTAATTCTATTTATGATTCCGCCATTGAATACACGTCTGTTGTAAAATCATATAAATTCGGTGACCGTTGGTATGAATATAACAATTATCTTTCGGATAAAGACCTTGAAGAAATAAAAACAAACACAGGGGTTGCTTTAAGCGGTGTGTTTGTGCCAAAAAGCGGTAATCTATCTTTTGAAAGTAATGTTAATTCTGAGGTTGAAACCACCGAAACCGATTATGAAATTTATAATAAATCATTTTCGGGTTATACCGAAATTAACACCGAAAAACTCAAAGGATTCGGTTATAAATTGGCGGCAGGTAAATTGCCTGACGGTTCTCAAAACGAAATAGCCGTAAGCGATTATATATTTGAGGTTTTAAAAAAGACACAGTATACCGACTGCACTTTGCAAACCGACCTTAACGCTAATGAAACCGTAACATATACCACTATTAAAAATTACAGTGATTTAATCGGTAAAACACTTACTGTCAACAATGTTAAATACACCGTTACGGGAATAGTAGATACGCAATTTGACCTTTCACGATATGAAAGTCTGACCGTAAAAAATGATAATGTAAGTTCGGCACAAGTAATAATCGACTATGCCTTAATTAACGAATTTAATTTACATTTAAATAACAGTCTTGCTTCGATGATAATGGTAGGTGAGGGCACAATTGACCGATTAGTTGCACAAGAGCCACCCGTATATAACAAAAATAAAGGCTATATTTGGTTTTACGGAGACGGATATTCGCTTGACCCTACCGATATTACATCGCTTGATAAAATAAATTCTTCAGATATAATATGGCTTGGCACCCCAAAAACAACACTTGCCGATAAAGAAATTATAGTTTTTGAAAACTTTATCGGTTTTTATGATGAAGAATTTAAAGTTTATAATACCGACGGTACAATAGATTACAATAAAACTTTAAATAAGCGAACTTTGTCTTTAGGTAAAAATTTATTCGGTAATGACGAATACGTTGAAGAAGACGGCTATACCGTAGTAGGTGTTATACCTAATAACCAACACTATGCTAACTACGGCAACACGGTAGTGTTGTCCGAAAAAACTTTAAAAGAGTTTTCAACGCTTGATAACGGCAAATATGTACGGGCAATAGGTTCTATGCCGCAAAATAAAGATGAAATTAAAACTTTGGCGACGTATTGTTATTCGGAGAACGGTGATATACAATTTCCACTTCAAAATGCTGCTACTTATGAACTTGATATAATTAAAAATGAAATCAAAGAGTTTGCAAAAATATTTCTTTATATCGGTTTAGGTTTTGCAGTGTTTGCGGCGGTTATGCTTGCAAACTTTATAGGCACAAGTATAACGTACAAAAAGCAGGAAATTGGCATTTTACGTGCTATAGGTTCTCGCAGTAACGATGTTTTCAGAATATTCTTTTCAGAAAGTTTTCTCATTTCAATAATAAATTTTGTTCTGTCAGCAATAGGCGTGTTTGCAATAACAAAATTTATAAATTATATAATCAGGTCAAATGCAGGCATTTTGATAACACCATTAACATTTGATTTAAGGCAAATTATATTGCTGTTATTAGTAAGTGTGTTTGTCGCTTTTGCCGCAAGTTTTGTGCCTGTTTACAAAATTGCATCTAAAAAACCGATTGACGCTATACGTGACAGATAAATTTGGATTTAACGGGCATCTTTAAATTAAGATGTCCGTTTTTTGTGCTTTTTAGCAACGGTATGTCGATTTAACACTTTAAATTATTGCTTTTTGTTTTAAAATATGTTATAATTGCACCTAATATTATTTTGGTAGGTGTATTTTATGACAAGTTACGATTGGGTAATACTTGGCACCATTATTGTTTATATGATTATGATGGTTGGCATAGGTTTTGCCGTGTCGGATAAAAACAAAACTTCTGACGATTTTTATTTAGGAGGACGAAAATTAGGTCCGTTTGTTACTGCCATGAGTGCCGAGGCTTCGGATATGAGTGGTTGGTTACTTATGGGTTTACCTGCAGTTGCTATGATGGGCGGAATTGCCGAGGCAAGTTGGACCGCAATCGGTTTGGCACTCGGTACGTATTTAAACTGGCTTTTTGTTGCGAAACATTTGCGTGTTTACAGTAATCACATAAATGCCTTTACGTTGCCCGATTTCTTTACAAAACGTTTTGGTGACAGTAAAAAAATTCTTACAACTATATCGGCTTTGTTTATTATTGTTTTCTTTGTGCCTTACACAGCATCGGGTTTTGCCGCTTGCGGTAAATTATTTGCATCACTTTTCGGTATGGATTATCATCTTGCTATGATTTTAAGTGCGGCGGTAATTATTATATACTGCACTTTAGGTGGCTTTTTTGCAGCCTCTACTACCGACTTCATTCAAAGCATAATTATGACAATAGCCCTTGTTGTAGTTGTAGGTTTTGGTGAGGCTGTTGCAGGTGGATTTGGAACTGTATTCCGTAATGTTTCGGGGCTTAACGGCTATCTTGACCTGTTTAAAGGATTTGATGTTACAACATCTACTACGGGCAGTTATAATGCATTGTCGGTTATTTCTACATTAGGCTGGGGACTTGGCTACTTTGGTATGCCACACATACTTTTGCGTTTTATGGCTATTGAAGACGAAAAGAAACTTAAATTATCACGCCGTGTAGCATCGGTTTGGGTTGTAATTTCTATGGGCGTTGCGGTTTTAATCGGTGTAATCGGTTACAGTCTTATGCAAAAAGGCGATTTGCCCGCTTATGAAAGTGCATCTGCTGCAGAAACAATTATTGTTGATATTTCAAAAGTTTTGGGCAAATACGGTTATGTTGCTACATTTGCGGCAGGCATTATTCTTGCGGGTATATTGGCATCTACAATGTCTACTGCCGATTCTCAACTTTTAGCAGCCGCTTCAAGTGTTTCGCAAAATCTTTTGCAAGAAACTTTCGGTATAAAAATGTCAGCAAAAACTTCTATGTGGGTGGCACGTGTTTCGGTTGTTGTAATTTCGGTTGTGGCAATTTTTATTGCTTGGAATCCCGAGAGTTCTGTATTTGGAATTGTTTCATTTGCGTGGGCAGGTTTTGGCGGTGCATTCGGTCCGCTTGTGCTTTGTGCATTGTTCTGGAAACGCACAACCAAAGCAGGTGCAATTTCTGGTATGATTTCAGGCGGTCTGATTGTCTTTGTGTACAAATGGTTGCGTGACGGTCTTACCATCGGCGGCAAGGTTACCGGTGCATTTTTAGACGGCACATTGTTTGATATTTACGAACTTTTACCCGCTTTTATAATCGGTGTTGCGGTAATTATTATAGTTAGTCTTTTAACCAAAAAGCCCGAAAAAGAAATAGTTGATACTTTTGATGAAGTAAATAAACTTTGTAAAGCAAAGTAATTAAAGCGATATAACAAAAACAAACTCTCTGTTTGAAGCAGAGAGTTTGTTTTTATAAGTGTATTAAAAAATTCATTGATATTATTCACTACGCAGAGCGGTTACGGGGTCTTTTTTAGCAGCACTCTTTGAAGGTATAATACCCGAAATCAAGGTTAGGCATACGCTTATTAAAACAAGTATAATTGCCGCACCTATAGGTAAAAATGCTTGCAAATTAGCAATTCCGGTAACTGCATGTAATATAATGTTTATTGGAATACACAGTAAATAGGTTATTAATACGCCAAGCAAACCTGATGCAAAACCTACAATAACCGTTTCAGCATTAAAGAGCCCTGAAACATCACGCTTAGAAGCACCTATTGCACGCAAAATGCCGATTTCTTTTGTACGTTCTTGAACTGATATTAATGTGATAACGCCTATCATAATCGAAGAAACAATAAGTGAAATCGCAACAAAAGCAATAAGAACATAGGTAATTGCGTTAATAATTGTAGTAATTGAAGACATCATTATACCTAAATAATCGGTATATTTAATTTGTTTTAGTTCGTCGACATCTAGATTGTAAGTTTTGATTGCATCGGTAATAACATCTTTGTTTTCAAAAGTGGAAGCATATATATTTATAGCCGCAGGGGTGTCTAAATCAATATAACCCATATCAACTAAGTTATCTTCATAACTTGAGTCTGAAAATTCCATAATTTCGTCGTAATATGTGGCACATTGCTCGGTAGAGTAGGCGTTAATTGCCATATCAAGTGAGGCGGCAAGTTGATCGGTACTCATAGCCCCCATTTGATTTTTTATCTGTTCGGCATATTGTGTTTTAATTTGCTCGGTCATCATTTGAGTGAACATTTGGTTAAACTCATCATCAGACATAGCGTCAAGATAAGCGGTTAATTCATCAGTAGAAACATTCATTTGACCGCTTAATGCACCAATCATTTGCGACTGCATATCGGCACGTGATACCGAATTTAAGGTGTTGTCAATTTGTTGCTGTACAAATTCTTTATCGGGTATACTGTTAATTTTTATAAACGCTTCGGCTTTACCGTTTGTGTCAAGTGTGTTAATGTATTCACGGAATGCCGTTTCTTTTTCGGTATTGGTTAAAGAACCTGTGGTGGTGTCAAAAGGCAAACCTGTTAAAATATCGGTATGGGGTGAATTTAACTGTGCGTTTATAACTTCATTGCCTTTTGCACTTTCAATTAAATGCTTAGTTAAATCAGATGTATACGCTATGCTACCGCTGAGCATAGTTGTTGTAGCATCTGCGTTGGGGCGTATAATACCCGTAACTTTGAGGGTTAGTGCATTATCGTATAAATATCTTAAACCGGCATCGGTGTCACGCAAATCGGTGTATAAACCGCTTGCTTCATCATATCGGTAACAGTCAGAATTTAAAATTGCACGGTATTTTGAATTGCAAATTTCTTCATAAGACCATTTTTGATTTTTGTTTTCTTCAAGTTTGGTGCCGTTTACAGCAGCATCGGCAAGTTTTGCAATTTCATCTTCCGAAACAAGACCAAGTGCGTAAAGGGCAATATCGTCGAGTTCGTTGTTTTCGTCAAGAACCAAAACGATTTCATCGTAACTGTTAGGCCAAGAACCGTAAACAACGTCATATTGGTCAAGTAACAAATCGTTTACAGGTGCACCGTTTGTACCGGGTAATAATTCCTGCCAAAGTTTTGCCCCCATTGATGAAGACATTGACGACAGGGGAGACATATTGCGAAGTGACGACATTGATTCCATATCAATACCTATATATTTTAACATAAGGTCGCCGATAATTTTTTCATAATCGGAATACAAAATATCGCCGTCTACATTTTCGGTATAAATTTGCATATCCAAATCATAGGAATATTGTACGCCGTTAACGGCATTGCTGAGTTTGGTTGTATCATCATTAATTTCGCTTTCAAGATATTTTTTAAATGCGTTAAGGTCGTTTTTGCTTTCTTCAAGGCTATTCATCGCATTAATCATATCGTAAAGGGCTGACTTTTTATAAACGGCATCTTTATCGTGTTCGGTTTTATCCGAGGTGATGTTCATAAAGGTTTCCATAAGGGTTGTCATATCTACCGTTGATGCCTCAAGTGTAAGTGGATAGACAGATAGAGTGCTTTCTTGAACAGAATCAATATATGCCGTCATTCCTTGTGATATTGCAAGTATTAACGCAATACCGATTATACCTATTGAACCTGCAAAAGAGGTTAAAATTGTTCTGCCTTTTTTTGTAATTAAATTTTTAAGTGACAACATAAACGATGTCGCAAATGACATTTTTGCTTTTTTGTTTTTTGAATTATCAATATTGGTGTCTTCGTCACATTTTGCGATTGATTTATACTTTTCGTCACTAAGTGGTGAAGAATCGTGAGTAACAACGCCGTCGAGCATTTTGATTATTCTTGAAGAATATTTTTCAGCAAGTTCGGGATTATGTGTAACCATTACTATAAGTCGGTCTTTTGAAATTTCTTTCAAAATTTCCATAACTTGAACGCTGGTTTCGGTGTCAAGTGCACCTGTAGGTTCATCTGCCAAAATGATATCGGGATTATTTACAAGGGCACGTGCAATAGCAACACGTTGCATTTGACCGCCCGACATTTCACTCGGTTTTTTGTTTAACTGATCACCAAGTCCTACCTCTTGCAAGGCTTTTTTTGCACGTTCCTTACGTTCGCTTTTTGAAACGCCCGAAAGCGTAAGGGCAAGTTCTACGTTCTGCAATACTGTTTGATGCGGAATAAGGTTATAACTTTGAAATACAAAACCTATTGTGTGATTGCGGTATGTATCCCAATCGGAATCGTTATATTCTTTTGTTGATTTGCATGAGATAATAAGGTCACCGCTTGTGTAACGGTCAAGACCGCCTATAATATTAAGCAATGTTGTTTTACCGCAACCCGAAGGGCCTAAAATTGATACAAATTCACTTTTTCGGAATTGAATATCTATACCCTTTAGTGCATTAACGGTAGTATCGCCCATATTGTAATCTTTTTTAATGTTTACAAGTTTAAGCAAAAGTATCACCTTTCAATAT
>CAZUYL010000058.1:0-8663 GCA_964624945.1 uncultured Ruminococcus sp.
ATTTGCGTCAAAGCGGTTTTAAAGCACATTGCCTTTCGGGACTTATGATGCCGCTTATGACCTTTATCGGCAACTTTGCCTATGTTGCAGTTTGTATTGTTGGCGGAACACTTGCAATTAACGGAACTATTGGTATTGAAGTTATCGTTGCATTTATGTTATATGTTCGCTACTTTACACAACCGCTTTCACAAATTTCACAGTCGATGCAGTCGTTACAGTCTGCAGCCGCTGCAGGAGAACGTGTATTTGAGTTCTTAGAAGCCGAAGAAATGGAAGATGAAAGTAAAAAAACCGCTAAACTTCAAAATGTTAAAGGCACAGTTGAGTTTAAAAATGTAAAATTCGGATATGAGGATTCCGACAAAACCGTTATCAATAATTTTTCTGCCACCGCAAAAGCAGGGCAAAAAATTGCTATTGTAGGACCTACGGGTGCAGGTAAAACCACAATGGTAAATCTGCTTATGCGTTTTCACGAGATACAAAGCGGTGAAATTCTTATTGACGGCGTTTCTACTAAAGATATCAGCCGTGAAAATGTACATGACCAATTCTGTATGGTTTTGCAAGATACTTGGCTTTTTGAAGGTACAGTAAAAGAAAATCTTATTTATTCAACGCCCAATGTTTCTGACGAAAAAATACGTGAGGCTTGCAAAGCGGTAGGACTTGATCATTTTATAAAAACACTGCCTCAAGGGTATGATACGGTTTTATCTGACCAAGTAAATCTTTCACAAGGTCAAAAACAACAATTAACCATTGCCCGTGCAATGATTGCCGACAAGCCGATGCTGATTTTAGACGAGGCAACATCTTCAGTTGATACCAGAACCGAAATTCAAATTCAAAATGCAATGGATCAACTTATGCATGGCAGAACATCGTTTGTTATTGCACACCGCCTTTCTACAATTAAAAATTCCGACCTTATTTTAGTTATGAAGGACGGCGATATTATCGAAAGCGGTAAGCACGAAGAATTGCTTGAAAAAGGCGGTTTTTATGCCGAACTTTACAATAGCCAGTTTGAACAGGCGTCTTAATTTGAAAAACAAAGGAGTATTGCTATGTGCCGAAGTTTAAGTTTTACTCAAGAAATTTATTGTATGCGTAATTTTTTTGATCGTTACATTGCAAAAGAACTAAAAGATTTAAATATTTCTTATACACAGGCTTTAATTCTTTGCAAACTTGACGAAATGCCTGATAAAAACTCAACCCAAAAAGAACTTAAAGAATTTTTGCAGATTTCTTCAGCCTCAATGAGTACCGTTATAAAAAGAATGATTAAAAACGGACTTTTATTGCAAAAAGCAGATGTTAAGGACAATCGGGTTAATCATATTGCTTTAACACCTAAGGCAGCAAATTGGGTTTCAAGTGTTTCTGCTTGTCTTAAGACGGCAGATGAAAAAATCAATACTGTATTTTCTGCAAAAGAAAAAGAATGTTTTTGTTCGTTGATACACACAATGCAAAATAAACTAATAGATAACATAGAGGGGTAATTTGCTACAGGAACAAGTAAACGTAAGGAGGAATATGATAGGTGAATAAAAGTTTTTCACTTGGAATTGATATTGGTTCTACCACAACAAAGTTAGTGTTACTTGACGGTGATACCGTTTTATATGAAAAATATCAAAGACATTTATCCAAAGTGCGACAAACCACTTTGGAAATGTTGACCGAAATGAAAAATACAATAGATATTGATGAAGTATCAGTCACTGTATCGGGGTCAGCAGGTATGGGTATGGCAGAGATAGCGGGTTTACCGTTCGTGCAAGAGGTATACGCAACAGGTGAGGTAGTAGAGCAAAAGTCACCTGATACAGATGTTGTTATTGAACTCGGTGGCGAGGACGCAAAGGTTATATTTTTCGGTGGTGGTATAGATGAGCGAATGAACGGCTCATGTGCAGGTGGTACAGGTGCATTTATCGACCAAATGGCAGTTCTGCTTAATATGACGGTTGACGAAATGGATGCCGAAAGCCTAAAGGCTGAAAAAATATACCCTATAGCATCCAGATGCGGCGTTTTTGCAAAGACGGATATTCAGCCTCTTCTTAATCAAGGTGCTACCAAAGCCGATGTTGCGGCAAGCATTTTTCAAGCCGTGGTAAACCAAACAGTAACAGGTCTTATTCAAGGAAGAAAAATTGAGGGTAAGGTTATGTTCCTCGGCGGTCCGCTATATTACTGTCACGGTCTGCAAAAGCGTTTTTATGAAACGCTTAATCTTACAAAAGATACTGCGGTATTTCCCGAATATGCACTCTATTCGGTGGCAATGGGTGCGGCAATAGTGGCTAAAAATCAAGATACAATGCCCTTCGATGTTTTGCTTAAAAAAATCGAAAACAGTGCAAAAAGCGAAACCCGAAACACCGACCGTTTGTCTCCGCTTTTTGAAGGCGAAGAAGAATACACCGAATTTTGTACCCGTCACGCAAAATCATCAGTACCTATTGCCGATATTTCCACATACACAGGCTCGGCGTGGCTTGGTATTGACTGTGGCAGCACAACAACAAAACTTGTTTTAATCAGTGAGGATAAATCTATTCTTTATTCTTACTACAATTCAAATAAGGGTAATCCTGTAACTTTGGTGCGTGAACAACTTGAAGAAATATACCGCCTTTGTGAAGACAGAATTACCATATGCGGTAGTTCGGTTACAGGTTATGGTGAAGAACTTATTAAACATGCTTTTCATATTGATGAAGGTATTGTTGAAACCATAGCACATTACACAGCGGCTAAATATTTTAAACCCGATGTTGATTTTATACTAGATATCGGTGGTCAGGATATTAAGTGCTTCCGTATCCGTAACGGTGCTATTGACAGCATTATGCTAAACGAGGCGTGTTCATCTGGTTGCGGTTCTTTTATAGAAACATTTGCAAAAGCAATGGGTTACAGCATAGAAGAATTTGCAAAACTTGGCATTTGGGCAAAAGCACCTGTAAATCTCGGTTCACGCTGCACCGTGTTTATGAACTCGTCGGTTAAACAGTCACAAAAAGACGGTGCCAGCGTTGAGGATATTTCAGCAGGACTTTCGGTAAGTGTTGTAAAAAATGCCATATATAAAGTTATACGTGCTGTTTCGCCAAAAGAACTCGGTAATCATATTGTTGTACAGGGCGGTACATTTTATAATGATGCGGTACTTCGTGCTTTCGAAAAAGAAATCGGTGCCGATGTTATACGCCCGTCTATTGCAGGTGTTATGGGTGCTTACGGTGCCGCTATTCACTCAATGTCTATAAAAAGCAGTACAATACTTACAAAATTACAACTTAAAAACTTTAAGCATGAATCTACAACCGCCGTGTGCAACGGTTGTGCAAACCATTGTAGCCTTACGGTTAACCGCTTTGCCGACGGTGAGCGTTACATTTCTGGCAATCAATGTTCAAAGGGGCTAGGTCTCAAAAAGGTTGAAGAACTTCCCAATGTTTATGCTTTTAAAAGAGATTATTTATCATCACTTAAACCTGTTTCAAGCAGTAGAGGAAAAATCGGCATACCTATGGCACTTTCTACCTATGAATTTGCTCCTTTATGGTACGCCTTGTTTACTTCACTCGGTTTTGAGGTGCATTTTTCAAAGCAGTCAAACCGTGCCACTTACGAAAAAGGTCAGTTTACTATTCCGTCGGATACCGCTTGCTATCCCGCAAAAATTATGCACGGGCATATGCTTGAACTTATTGATGAAGGTATAGATACACTTTTTTACCCATCACTTACATACAACATAGATGAAAAGGCATCGGATAATCATTACAACTGTCCTGTTGTGGCATATTATGCCGAACTGTTAAACGGAAATATGGAACAACTGCAAAATGTTCGTTTTTTGTATCCGTATTTAATCATTAACAGCGAAAAAGAACTTGTAAAAACAATTTATCCTGTACTTCACGGTTTAGATGCCACTATTACTAAAGCCGATGTTAAAAGGGCAGTAACCTCAGGTTTTTCTGCCTACAATTCATATAAAGCCGAAGTTAGAAAGCAAGGCGAAAATGCACTTAAATTTGCAAGAGAAAACGGCAAACGCATTATGATTTTAGCAGGGCGACCGTATCATATCGACCCTGAAATCGGTCACGGAATAGATAAACTTGCCTCATCCCTTGGTTTTGTTGTAGTCAGTGAAGACAGCATCTGCCATTTGGCACCAATTCAAAAAGTAAGTGTGCTTGACCAATGGACGTTTCATTCGCGTCTCTACCGTGCTGCTGCCTATGCTGCCGAGCATAGTGATACCGAACTCGTGCAACTTGTTTCGTTTGGATGCGGTGTAGATGCCATTACTACCGATGAGGTACGCTCTATACTTGAAAATAGAAATAAGTATTATACCCAAATAAAAATTGATGAAATTACAAATCTTGGTGCTGTTAAAATAAGACTTCGCAGTCTGCTTGGTGCATTAGAGGAGAGGAGATAATGGTATGCAAGATAAAAATTTTGTTCCTTTTACTAAAGAAATGATAAAAGATTATACAATACTTGTTCCCAATATGTTGCCTATGCATTTTAAGTTGATTGCAAGCGTTATGAAAAATTATGGCTACAATTTTGAATTGCTTCAAAATGATGGCCCCGAAATTGCCGAAATGGGACTTAAGTTTACTCATAATGATACCTGCTATCCTGCAATACTTGTAGTAGGTCAATTTATGGATGCTCTGCTTTCGGGTAAATATGATCTGCATAAAACGGCATTGATTATGTTTCAAACGGGAGGCGGTTGCCGTGCATCAAATTATATTTCTCTTATTCGCAAAGCACTAAAAAAGGCTAATATGGAATACATCCCCGTTATTTCATTTAGTCTTTCAGGTCTTGAAACACACACAGGTTTTGAAATGAATTTGAAAAAACTGCAACAAATGATATATGCCGTTTTATACGGTGATATGCTTATGAATTTGGTAAATCAAGTAAGACCTTTTGAAATTACAAAGGGTGATGCCGAAAACTTGGCAAATGAATGGGTAGAAAAATTGGGTGCGGAACTTGGCAAATCTAATCGAATTAAATATAAAAATATACGCCAAAATTATATAAAAATAGTTGATTCTTTTAAAAAAATACCCTGTGAAGAACGTGATGCCGTTAAGGTAGGGGTAGTGGGTGAAATCTTTGTAAAGTATTCGCCGCTTGCTAATAACGATTTAGAACGCTTTATTATTCGTGAGGGTGGTCAACCCGTAGTGCCTGGATTGCTTGATTTTTGCCTTTATGTTGTTTACAACCGAATAGCCGATTATAAAATTTATAAAAAGAAGCCATTGGTTTATTTTGTAAGCAATATATTATACAATTTTCTTAATAAGAAGCGTGCCGACATTAGCGATGCATTAGCAGGGTCAAACCGTTTTGAAGGCTTAACTCCATTTAATAAAATAGTGACTATGACCGACGGCCTTATAAGTCAAGCCGTTCAAATGGGTGAAGGTTGGTTACTTACCGCCGAAATGGTTGAACTTGCTGATTCTGGTTGTAAAAACATTGTTTGCACTCAGCCTTTCGGTTGTTTGCCAAATCATATTTGCGGCAAGGGTATGATGAAACCTATAAAAGAATTATGCCCCGATGTTAATATAGTAGCCATCGACTACGATGCAGGTGCCAGCCGAGTTAATCAAGAAAACCGCCTTAAATTGATGCTTGCAAATGCAAAGAAAAAACTTGTAAAGCATAAAGAAACAAATCAACAAGAATTTGCTTATAACTGATTTTAAGCATAACAATAGCCCCGAAGGGAAGAGTAGAAATTACTGCAATTCCCAACGGGGATTTTTTAAAATTACGCTATAAATTTTATTGTAGTTTTCTGTTTTTTATGATATAATAACGTGAATTTTTGTAATAAAGTTTTTTGGTGATGATAATGAAAAAAACCTATATAACATCTATGCCTGACCATATCGGTGCCTTTTTAAAAGCAAGTGTGTGTTTTTCATCTTTAGGTATAAATATTACACGTGTAAGTTACAATAAAGCGGTTGACCTGCAAACATTGTTTATTGATGCCGAAGGCACCGAAGAACAACTTAAAAAAGCGGATTTAGAACTTAAAAAAATAGGTTATATCGGTAATGAATCCGATAGTGATACAAGCGTTGTTTTACTTGAGTTTTGCTTAAAAGATGTACCCGGTAGTGTTACTGATGTGCTTGAACTTATACGCGAGTTTAATTTTAATATCTCATATATCAGTTCACAAGAAAACGGAACCGATTATCAGTATTTTAAAATGGGTTTATATGTAGAAGATTCAGATAAAATATCTGATTTTTTAAAGCAAGCAAAAAAGTTATGCAAGGTTCGTGTTATTAATTACAACCGTTCTAAAAACGTTTACGACAACAGTATATTCTATAATACTTATGTATCAGGCTTATCGCAAATGATGAATCTTTCAGCCGATGCTAATCAAAAACTTTTAATAAATGTTAATCTTGCTATGCAAACTTTAGATGAAAAAGGTTTATCACCGTATAGAACTTTTGACAGTATAAGTCGATTTGCAGAGTTATTAAGTCTTTCTAAAAATGAAAATTTTACACCGCGTATCACAACGCATAAAATTGCCGAAAATACTGAGGTTGTTTTAATTGAGCCACCATGCGGCAGCAATACTATGATAATTAAAAGCAACGGGAATTATTTATTTGTCGATAGCGGTTACGCTTGTTACAAAACCGAAATGCTTAATATATTTAAAAAAATTATTCCCGAATTTGATAACATAAATAAAAAAATACTGATTACCCACGCCGATGTTGACCATTGTGGACTTTTGCCGCTGTTTGATCAAATAATTACCAACAAAAAAACCGCTCTCTGTTTAGAAAACGAATACAACGGTCTTGACGGTTACCGCGAGGAAAATCCGTTGCACAAACCGTATATTAACATTTGTAAAACACTTACCGAATATCAGCCTGTTAATCCACAAAAAATTATTAAACTGTGGAATGATCCAAAAATAAACGATACACCTTTAACTTATATCGGCGATTTTAATTTTGAAGAACTCAATTTCAAAGTGTACGAGGGCAGTGGAGGGCATTTAACAGGTGAGATTGTCCTCATTGATTATACAAATCACATTGCAATTACAGGTGATATTTATATAAATTTACGCGGTCTTACACCCGAACAAGAAAAATATAATCAATACGCCCCTATATTGATGACATCAGTAGATACAAATCCGCAATTGTGTTCAGAAGAAAGACAAGCAATTTTGAAACTTTTAGATAAAGGCAATTGGCAAATTTTCGGTGCCCACGGATTTAAAAAGGATTATTCTGTGGATTGATGATAATAGCAATAAATATAATTATGATAAGTATGTAAGCAAAACCTAAAGACACAAAAACCCCCGCCACCTTAGATTAAGTTCTAAAGTGGCGGGGGTTTTTGTGTCTGATTTACACCTAACGGCAAAGCCGCCACTAAAGAAGTAGGTGTTCGTCCAATACACGTTTGGTGGAGTCGGGGGGAGTCGAACCCCCGTCCGAAAATCTATTCCTATCGGCATCTCCGAGTGCAGTTAGTTGTTTAAAATTCCCGCCTATAACAAACAAATAACAAATCGTTATACTTGGTAGTTTCTAATTTATGATAGCATTCGAAACACTATGCTATTCACATTTACCGCTAATCGACGCCCTTACAAATCCGCGGTACTATTTGTTCGGACGGCCGCCTAATTAGGCAGCAAGTGCAACTGTATTGTTGTCAGTTAATTTTAAATTGCGGATTTTAAAGCGGTTCCGCACCGCTACTCGCTTCCAATAGTTCAAAATCCCCGTCGAAACCTTTACGACCCCGTATAAAATTTTAACGGTTTTGCTCTTTTAATGCACGGTCAATTGTGCGATTTGCATCACGCTTAGCGGCGGTGGCACGTTTGTCGTGAAGTTGTTTACCGCGGCACAAACCTAACTGAACTTTAACAAGTGAACCCTTAAAATAAATTGACAGGGGTATAAGGGTTAAACCTTGTTGTTTAATTGTGCCGAACAGACGCATAATTTCACGTTTGTGCATTAGCAATTTACGGTCACGCTTAGGTTCACGGTTAAAAATGTTACCGTGATCATAAGGGCTTATGTGCATTTGTTTAATTATAAGTTCGCCGTTATCTACACTACACCACGAATCTTTTAAATTAACGCCGCCTGCACGTATAGATTTAACTTCGGTACCTGAAAGAGAGATGCCTGCTTCAAAACTTTCTAGCACAAAATACTCGTGGTACGCCTTTTTATTTGTAGCGATTGTTTTTGTGTTTTTCGTAAAAAGCAACTCCTTTCAAGTGAATTAAAGTGAAAAATCATCAGCCGTAAAATTGTTTGCCGCACTAAATTTTTGCGGTGTGCGTTTTAGCGGATCATATTTATATTGGCGGCATACATCGGCACGGGTGGTAACACCGTGCTTTTTACAAAAAATATCGTCGCAAAAATCCGATTTTTTGCCGTGTACACACCACAAGCAAGATTTTTGCAATTTTTTGTTAAAACCTTTAAGTGCCATATATAAATCATCTCCGTCAAAACATTATATCATATCGTCAATCATTTTTCCACTATTATTTTTAGAAAAAAGAT
>CAZUYL010000059.1:0-8349 GCA_964624945.1 uncultured Ruminococcus sp.
ATATTATGTATAGTAGTATACATTAGTAATTTTACCGCAGGAGGTTTTATATATGAAAAACGAACTTTTAAAGTTATTGAGTGAAAATGCACGTTACACGGTAGAACAGTTGGCGGTTATGTTGGCTGCTACTCCCGAAGAGGTCGCGGCTATGATAGATGAACTCGAAAATGACGGTGTTGTTTGCGGATATAAAACCGTAATAGATTGGGAAAAGGTGGACGCTACAAGCGTTTCGGCTATAATTGAACTCAACGTTGTGCCTAAAGCAGATTTGGGCTTTGAAGAGGTTGCTCAAAAAGTTGCCGATTTTCCGCAGGTAGAATCGGTGTATCTTATGTCGGGCGGTTACGATTTAAACGTTGTGGTTAAGGGCAAAAATTTGCAGGATATTGCACGTTTTGTAGCACGCGAACTTGCAACAATAGACTCGGTTACTTCAACGGCGACACACTTTGTTATGCGTAGATATAAAGAAATGGACGTTAAACTTTGCGAAGGTCAACCTGACGATAGGGGGACATATTTATTATGATAGACTATTCAAAAATACTGTCTGATACCGTGCAAAACATCAAGCCGTCGGGTATAAGAAAGTTTTTTGATATAGCCGCTACTATGGATGACGTTATATCTTTAGGCGTTGGCGAACCCGATTTTCAAACGCCGTGGTCGGTTAGAAAAGCAGGTATTACTTCGCTTGAAAAAGGAAAAACAAGATATACCTCTAATTCAGGACTTGAAGAATTAAGACGTGAAATTTCAAATTATACAAACCGCAAATGCGGTGTAAATTATGATCCACTTCACGAAATACTTATTTCGGTAGGTGGCAGCGAGGCAATTGATGCTACTTTGCGTGCAATAATATCCCCCGATGATGAGGTTATAATTCCGCAACCGTCATACGTGTGTTACGAGCCTATTGTAGAACTTTGCGGCGGTAAACCCGTAATAATAGAAACATTGGCTGAAAATGATTTTAAAGTAACACCCGAACAGTTAAAATCGGCTATAAGTGATAAAACAAAGGCACTTATTATGCCGTACCCCTGCAACCCTACGGGTGCTATAATGGAACGTGGCGATTTGGAGGCACTTGCCGAAATTTTGCGTGATACAAACATTCTTGTTATTTCAGATGAAATCTATTCCGAACTTACTTTCGCTGAAAATCCGCACGTATCTATTGCTTCAATAGAAGGTATGCGTGAACGTACAATTCTTATAAACGGTTTTTCAAAAACATTTTCAATGACCGGTTGGCGAATGGGTTATGCTTGCGGACCTGCCGAAATAATCGCACAGGTTACAAAAATACATCAGTTTGCAATAATGTGTGCACCTACCACATCGCAGTATGCTGCTATTGAGGCGTTACGTAACTGTGACGGTGCCGTGGCTAATATGAAGGCGGAATACAATCGCCGTCGCAGATTAATGGTAGACGGTTTTAACAAAGCAGGTCTTGTATGCCGTGAGCCTAAGGGTGCGTTTTACACATTCCCCTCAATTAAAAGCACCGGTCTTTCAAGTGATGAATTTTGCGAACAGTTGTTGGCAAAAAAACACGTGGCGGTGGTTCCGGGCACGGCTTTCGGCAAAGGCGGAGAAGGTTTTGTGCGTGCATCGTACTGTTACAGTACCGAGCATATAATCGAGGCTTTAAAACGAATTGCCGAATTTGTAAAGGAGATAAAACAATGAAAAAGAAAACCATTATAATTCTGATTGCCGTTGTTGTAGTTATCGGCTTGATTATAGGTATTTTTGCAGGCTCTTACAATAAATTTGTTGAAATGGAAGAAAACGTTCAGGCGGCACAGTCAAATATTTCAACCCAATTACAACGCCGTGCCGATTTAATACCCAATTTTGTTGAAACGGTAAAAGGTTATTCCGATTATGAACAGTCAACATTCACCGCTGTTACCGAAGCACGTTCGGCGGTTAAAAACGCAACTACCGTAGGCGAGCAGGACTCGGCTCAACAGCAACTTGACGGTGCCATCAGCGTTTGGGTAAACGCCGTTACCGAGGCTTACCCCGAACTTAAGGCAAACGAGCAATACGTGGCATTGCAAGATGAACTTGCAGGCAGTGAAAACCGTATTGCGGTAGCACGTAAAGACTATAACGATGTTGCTAAAGAATACAACACTTCAATTCGCAAATTTCCGTCTAATATAATCGCAGGCATGTTCGGCTTTGAAAAGGCAGAATACTTTGCTGCAGATGAGTCGGCATCTCAAGTTCCTACAGTAGATTTCAGTTGATATGAAGAACAGATTTTTAAGGGTAACGGCGGCATTTTTAATTGTATTTTCGCTCGTTGTTTCGCTTTCGGCTTGCGGTGGTGAAAATAAAAAACTTACCCCGACAGATAAGTTTTTTGTAAACGATTTTGCCGCGGTTATGACCGAAACCGATGTGAATGCCGTTTGTACAAAGGGTGCCGCTTTGCAAGAGCAAACCACGGCACAAGCGGTTATTGTAACGGTAGAAACCCTTGACGGAGAAGAAATATCCGATTATGCACTAAATCTCGGTCGAGATTGGGGCATAGGCGATGCCGAAAAAAATAATGGTATTGTTATTCTGTTTTCGGAAAGTGACCGTGAAATTTACATTTCGGTAGGTTACGGTCTTGAGGGTGCTTTGCCCGACAGTAAAACAGGCAGAATAATTGATACCTACGGCATACCGAATTTTTCAAAAGATGATTTTTCTACAGGTCTTGTAAGCATTTACAACAGTATTGTAAATGAAATATACGCCGAGTACGGAGTAGCCGTTGACGAAAACTACACACCTATAGCATCGCTGCCATATGTAGAACAAGACGACGAAAATGAAGTCGGCAAAGTGGCAATTTCGTGGCTGATACTTATAATACTTATAGTTTTATATGTATTTATTTTCGGCAGACACGGCGGCGTGTTTATATTCGGTTCGCCTAGGTTTTCAAACTTTCATTTTCACGGCGGCAATTTTCACGGCGGTTCGTCGGGTGGCTTTGGCGGTTTTAAAGGCGGCGGAGGTTCTTTCGGCGGCGGTGGAGCAGGTCGCAAGTTTTAAAATTTGAAAAATTTGCATACTTTAAATAATGTCTTGAAAAAGATTTGAAAAGATGTTATTATTAATGGGTATGTTGTATACGTAATAAAAATCAATTACAATTATATTTGAGAAGAGGAATATAATGGAAGAAAAAACTATAAATATTATGGATATGGTGTTACTTGCTTGGCACCGCCTTTGGATTATTATTTTGGCGGCAGTTGTTTTTGCGGCAAGTGCATTCGCTTATTGTAAATTTTTTCTTACACCGTCTTACAGTGCAACAGCATCGTTGCTGGTAACCAACGGCGGCGTTAACAGTTCTTATGACGAAACAAACGATAAGGTTTCGGGCAGTGATATTAGTGCGTCATTGTATCTTACCTACACGGTAGTTGACATACTCAACACACCCGACATCTACAAAAAGGTTGCCGATCAACTTGGTGACAATTACAATTATCAGCAACTTATAAATTCTTCTTCGGTTGCAAGAAGAAACGAGGACACCCTTTTTATAGATATTACTTTTTCAAGCACCGATCCTAAAGAGGCAATGCGTATAGCAAACAAATTTGTTGAAATTTCTTGCCAATACATACCCGAATTTATACCTTCTTCAAAAGCAAGCGTTGCATCAACCGCCATAAAGGCATCAATGACCTATCCGCGTACTTTTATGACTACTGCATCGGCAGGTGTTGTAGGTGCCGTAGCGGCTTACATTGTGCTCTTTATAATTGAAACTATGAATCACTCCATAAAAGGTGAAGAAGATTTCACAAATAATTTCGATATTCCGCTTTTAGGCTCTGTGCCTGATTTTGAAAACGCAGAAGGTAGCGGTTACCGTAAAAATAAAAATCGTGGGGGGTACAGCAATGGCTATTAAAAGAAAATCAGACAGCAAACAAACTTTAATTAACATTGGCGAAACACGTCACGTTCCGTTTGCGGTTGTTGAAGCATATAAAACTATTCGTACCAACCTTACATTTTTACTTTCGTCAACTGACTCAAAGGTTTTTGGTATAACAAGTTCTGAGGCGGGTGAGGGTAAATCTACCACATCTATTAATATGGCGATTGCTTTTTCGCAACTTGGTGATAAAGTTTTACTTATAGATGCCGATATGCGGCGCAGTTCGGTTCATAAAAAACTCAAAATAGAAAACAATGCAGGTCTTTCTAATATATTGGCAGGTTTTAACACCTATGAACAGGTGGTAAATCACATCAGTGACACTTTTGACGTTATTACCGCAGGTCAAGTGCCGCCTAACCCTTCCGAACTTTTGGGTTCGGCAAGATTTAAAGAATTGGTTGAGGCTACAGGCAAAGAGTACAGTTACGTAATTATTGATACACCCCCTGTAGACGTTGTGACCGATGCATTGGTTATTGCACCGCAAACGGCAGGTCTTGTTTTGGTAGTTAAAGACGGCGTTACACAAACCGATTCTTTGCACCGTGTTATAGAGTCGGCAAAATTTGCCGATATAAATATTTTGGGTGCTGTTATGAATGCAACAAATTCAAAGCATCGCGGCGGTTACAATAAACGTTACCGCAAATACGGTTACCGTAGATATGGTTACGGTTATGGATACGGATACGGTTACGGCAGTGCACCTACCTTAAAAAATACCGATAATACCGACAACCAAACAGCAAATTAATTTCAAAATCGGGAAACAGTACTGTTTCCCGATTTTTTAAAAAAGGATGTTGTTGTATGAATTATATAGATATACATTCGCATATTTTACCGTGCGTAGATGACGGTGCCAAAGATACCGAAACCGCACTCACTTTACTTGAAATGTTAAAAGAACAGGGTATAACATCTGTTATGGCAACACCGCATTTTTACCCCGATACAGACAGTTCCGAAGACTTTTTTGAAAAAGTAAGCGTTGCATTTGCGGGTCTTAAAGCGGAGGCAGAGGGCAAAAATTTGCCTAAAATTCATCTCGGATGCGAACTGCATTATTTTAATGGCATTGGCAAAAGCAGTTCGGTTAAACAGTTTTGCCTTAATAACACGAAATATGTTTTGTTGGAACTTTCTTACGGTGAACCCATTACTAAAAATGTTTTGCAAGATATAATAGATTTAAGCGAACAACAGGGTTTAATTCCGATTTTGGCACACATTGAAAGATACAGCAGGGTAAAAGGTTACAAAAAACTTTTAAAACTTATTGAAAACGGATATGCCTTAGCCCACGTAAATGCCGACGGTATAATTTCAAAAGAAGAGTCTAAATGCTGTGAAAAATTAATAAAAGGCGGTTATATATCTTTTGTTGCAAGCGATACACATTCTCCACACCGCCGACCGCCAAAATTCAGCGATGCATTTAATCATATAGAATTAAGGTTGGGCAAATCGACTGTTAATCGGCTTTTAATAATGGCAAAGCGTTTTTCAGAGGAGTTGTTCGGTACAGATGAATAGCAACAATTTAAAGGTTAACAAATCGGGCGAACTTGTTTATATAACCTTTCCGCGTCTTGAAAAATGCGGAGCGGTAAGGCATATTTTTTCAACACGTCAAGGCGGAGTAAGTGTCGGGCAATACAGCAGTATGAACACATCTTTTTCGGGCGGAGACAAATTTGAAAGTGTTGAAGAAAATTACAACCGCTTATGTTCTGCCGTGGGCATAGATATTAAAAATTTGGTTTTAAGTGCCCAAACCCATACAAATAATGTAAAAATTGTTACAAAATCAGATTGCGGCACAGGTTATACCAAGCAAAGTTTTCTCGATATTGACGGTCTTATCACCAATCAAAGCGGAGTAGCACTTGTAACACAATATGCCGATTGCACACCGCTTTTGTTTTGCGACCCCGTAAAGCGTGTATGTGCCACCAGTCACGCGGGTTGGCGTGGAACGGTAAGCAAAATCGGTGAAGTTACGGTCAAAAAAATGATTGAACATTTTGGTTGCAACCCCAATGATATTGTTGCGGCAATAGGTCCTTGTATATGTCAAAACTGTTATGAAGTTGACACGCCCGTGTACAACGCTTTTGTAAATAGCGGAATTGATATTACAAATGTTTTTAAAGTGGGTAAAGACAGCGAACATTTTATGTTAAATCTTGCAGCGGCTAATAAAAATATTTTAATTGCCGCAGGCATAAGGGAAGAAAATATTGATGTAACCGATATTTGCACCTGCTGTAATTCTTCGGAACTACATTCGCACCGTGCAACAGGTGGCAAACGCGGTAATCTTGCAGCAATAATCGAACTTATATAAAATACGGAGAGTAAAAAATGAAACTTAATTATAAGCGTACAATACTTATAGGCCTTGCATTTATGTCAATATTGGCATTTTGGCAGTTTTACGATCAGGTGATACCGTATATACTTGAAAGCAAATTCGGGCTTAATACCTTTACGGCAAATACGTTTATGTCGGTAGATAATATTCTTGCCGTGTTTATGCTGCCTCTTTTTGGCAGTATTTCGGATAAAACCCATACAAAACTCGGCAAACGTACGCCGTATATACTTTACGGAACAATAGCCGCCGTAATACTTATATGCTTGTTGGCGTATTTTGTAAGCAGTCTTAATTTTGCGGCGTTTATAATAACCCTTATGTTGCTTTTGGTGGTTATGTCGGTTTATCGCTCGCCTGCGGTAGCCTATATGCCAGATGTCACCCCAAAACCGCTTAGAAGTAAGGGCAATGCCGTTGTAAATTTAGTAGGTTACATTGGCGGAATATTTGCTACCGTGCTTATGATGTTTATGTTAAAAAGCGAAACAGATGCTTCGGGGCAAAAAGTTTATACATCGTCTTTTACACCTGTGTTTGTGATAATAGCGGCATTTATGCTGATATCGGTGCTGGTAATGGTATTTACCGTTAACGAAAACAAGGTTCTTGCCGAAACGGATATAAAAGATGAAGAAAATTCAACCGATACAAAAACTCAAAAACTTTCTAAACCCGTTAAAAAAAGTTTGATTTTAATTTTAGTTTCGGTATTTTTGTGGTATGCCGCTTATAATGCGGTAACAACCTCTTTTTCAAGATATTGTATAAATATATGGAATGTTGACCTTGCGGTTTCAAGCGGATATCTTACAGTGGCAACTGTTGCGGCAATAGCGGCATTTGTTCCGCTTGGATTTTTATCGGGTAAAGTTGGCAGAAAAAACGCCGTTCTTATAGGCATATTGGTTATGATAACGGGCTACACGGCGGCAATATTTATACGCCACGAAACACCCGTTATGTATTTGATTTTTGCTGCCGTAGGTATAGGTTGGGCGGCAATTAACGTTAACTCTTTTCCAATGGTGGTTGAAATGTGTTCGGGTGCCGATGTGGGCAAATACACAGGTTATTATTACACATTTTCAATGGCGGCACAGGTTATAACACCGTTACTTTCGGGTTTGATTATTGACAATATAAATTTAGGATACGGAGTTTTGTTTCCGTATGCGGTAATTTTTTCGGTGGCGGCATTTGTAACAATGTGTTTTGTACGCCACGGCGATTATAAACCCGATAGCAAACAGGCAATAGCCGAACATTTTTCGGCAGATAATTAATAAAATCATCTCATTTTAAAGCAAATAAAAAATCACTACCCGAATAAGAGAATGTAAAACTCTTTTTCGGGTAGTTTTGTTAGTTGCTTAGTTTGTAAGATAATTTCATAAGACTGTCGCTGAAATGTATGTTTTCAACCTGAACATCGGGGTGGTCAAGTGAAATATCATAGTGGCTGAAATTTAAAAAACCTTTTACGCCTAATTTTACAAGTTGGTCGCATATTTCTTTAGAAGCCTCTTTCGGTATACAAAGTATTGCCGCTTTTGGTAGATTTTCACGGCAAAATTCATCAAGTGTGGAAAGGTGCCTTATGGGTACATTTCTAACCATTTGACCTACAAGCGATTCTTTTACATCGAACATACCTATAAGGTGAAAGCCTTTGGACTCAAAATTTATGTAGTGTGCAATAGCACGGCCTAAGTTGCCAACACCTAACAAAATTGCATTTTGCGGTTTATCAAGACCTAAAATTCTTGCTATTTCACCCTGAAGCAACTCTATATTATAACCGTAACCTTGCTGACCGAATTCGCCGAAACAGTTAAGGTCTTGCCTTATCTGACTTGCGGTAAGGTGCATTCGTTCGGAAAGTTCACGCGAGGATATACGTGTAAGCCCTTCTTTTTTTAATTCACCTAAAAATCTGTAATAACGCGGTAGACGGCTTATAACGGAATTTGATATACCCGAAGAA
>CAZUYL010000060.1:0-8158 GCA_964624945.1 uncultured Ruminococcus sp.
ACGCTTTGCACCGTATTTTGAACGGCTCTGCATTCTGTTTGCAACACCCTGTGTATCAAGGGTACCTCTGATGATGTGATAACGAACACCAGGTAAGTCCTTTACACGACCGCCACGGATAAGAACAACAGAGTGTTCCTGCAAGTTGTGGCCGATACCGGGGATGTAAGCGGAAACTTCAATACCGTTTGAAAGACGTACTCTGGCAATTTTACGAAGAGCAGAGTTAGGCTTTTTAGGTGTAGAAGTTTTAACAGCGGTACATACACCGCGTTTTTGTGGTGAATCGTTGTCGGTAAGGCTGCGTTTCATAGAGTTGTAACCCTTTAAAAGAGCAGGAGCCTTAGCCTTTTTTTCAACGGTTTCACGACCGCTACGCACTAATTGGTTAAAGGTAGGCACTATTCACTATCTCCTTTCTTTGAAATTTTGCAATGCAAAACTATATGTTTCACACACGATAATATAATAACATCCTCATCGGGATTTGTCAATAAAAAAATTTAACAAATACCGATGAGGATTAA
Organism: uncultured Ruminococcus sp.; assembly: GCA_964624945.1. Taxonomy (GTDB): domain Bacteria; phylum Bacillota; class Clostridia; order Oscillospirales; family Acutalibacteraceae; genus UBA737. The sequence continues at coordinate 528 of CAZUYL010000060.1, forward strand.
TTTTTAAAAAATTATTCTTCGGTTTCCATTATTTTGCGGAACTCTTCGCCCGAAATTTTTTCATTTTCAAACAACACTTTTGCAACTGCGTGTAACTTAGACATTGCACCTTTAAGCAACTGCAACGCTTTTTCGTACTGTTGCATAACTACTGCTTCAATTTCATCATCAATAGTAGCAGCGGTTTTTTCGGAATAGTTTGGTGTAGATGAAAAATCTCTGCCTAAGAAGACTTCGTTGTTATCGTCACCGTAAACAACAAGACCTAACTTATCACTCATACCGAAACGTGTAACCATTTTGCGAGCCAAATCGGTAGCACGCTGTATATCGTTAGAAGCACCTGTGCAAACATCGTCTTGAGTGAGTTGCTCAGCAGCACGGCCGCCTAAAAGCGAACAAATTTGTTCTAAAAGTTGATTGCGGCTGGTGTGACCCTTTTCATCGGTAGGCAGATACATTGTGTAACCGGCTGCCATACCGCGAGGTATGATTGAAATTTGATGAACGGGATCTTGAGTGGGCAAGAAATAAGAAACAATGGCGTGACCTGCTTCGTGATAAGAAGTGATTAATTTGTCTTTATCTTTAAGGATATGTGATTTCTTTTCAGTACCCATAACAACCTTAATGGTTGCTTCCTCGATTTCTTCTTGAGTGATTGCCTTTTTACCGTGACGAACTGCCAAAAGTGCGGATTCGTTAAGCAAGTTTTCAAGATCGGCACCTGTAAAGCCAGAGGTTGATTTTGCAATGGTAGCAAGGTTTACATCGGGGCCTAACGGCTTGCCGCGAGAATGTACTTTTAAAATTTCTTCCCTACCCTTTACGTCTGGGTAATTAACGGTGATTTGGCGGTCAAATCTACCGGGTCTTAAAAGTGCTTTATCAAGTATATCGGGGCGGTTTGTAGCAGCCATAACAATTACACCCTCATTAGCACCGAAACCATCCATTTCAACAAGTAATTGGTTAAGGGTTTGTTCACGTTCGTCGTGACCGCCGCCGAGACCTGCACCGCGTTGACGACCTACGGCATCAATTTCGTCGATGAATATAATTGCAGGTGCGTTTTTCTTTGCTTCACCGAATAAATCACGCACACGTGAAGCACCAACGCCAACAAACATTTCAACAAAGTCAGAACCCGATATTGAGAAGAACGGCACACCGGCCTCACCTGCAACAGCACGAGCAAGTAAAGTTTTACCTGTTCCCGGAGGGCCTACTAAAAGCACACCTTTAGGTATACGGGCACCGAGTTCGTTAAACTTTTTAGGATCTTTAAGAAAATCAACAATCTCTGCCATTTCCTCTTTTTCTTCATCGGCACCTGCAACATCTGAAAAGGTTGTCTTTTTGCGGTCATCGGCTTTTTTAACCTTTGCTTTGCCGAATCCCATAGTTTTATCGGCACCCATGGTTGAATTCATACTTTTCATAAATAAATAACCGAAAAGTACCATAACGCCTATAAGCAACAAATTAGGCAACATATTCAAAAGCCAAGAACTTTGTCCGCCCTCTTTATAATCATACTTAATTTTTAAAGAGTCGTTATCGGCGTTTTCTTTGTTGATTTCACGCACAGTATCGTTAACATCGTTATAAAATATTGACGGATCTGCAACGCTGTAATGATAACTTTTACCGTTTTCACGTAAAGTGTAGGTAAGGTTACCGCTGTAACAGTTAAGCGAAAATTCCGAGATTTCGTTATTTTCTATCATTTCGACAATCTCGTAGTATTTGGTTTCATTTGTAGTGCTCGATGCCGTAGTAACAGCCCAAAAAGCAATTATTAAGATAATCGGAATACAAATAAAAAGTAAAATATTCTTTAGATTTTTCTTCAAATTATTTTACACCCTTTCAAATTAATTATTTTCATAAACCGAAGGTTTAAGTATACCGATGTACGGTAAATTTCTGTATTTTTCATTATAATCAAGGCCGTAACCTATTATAAATGCATCGGGAACTTCAGCACCGACATAATCGGCTTTTATATCGGCACGGCGGTTTGCAGGTTTGTCAAGCAAAGTGCAAATTTTAATGCTGTTTGCATTTCTGCCCATAAGAACACCGCGTAAGTAAGAAAGTGTTACACCCGAATCCAAAATATCTTCCACAATAAGTATATCCATACCGTCAGGGTCAATATCAAGATCTTTTTTAAATTTAACAACGCCTGTTGTTTTGGTTCCGCTATAAGACGAAACGGCAATAAAATCTATTTCGCAATCACATTTAATTTCACGCAATAAATCAGCCATAAAAACAATGGCACCTTTAAGCACGCTTACAACAAGTAATTTTTTACCTTCATAATCACGAGTTATTTGTTCGCCCAAACGTTTACATATATCTTTTATTTCTTGCTCGGAAATTAAAACTTTTTCAACATCTTGTTCCAACATATTTATTACCCCTTATGAATTTTTTCAACATTTATTTTACATACCCTTGCCGTGTTTTTATCAGCGGCACAGCGTTCGGCAACACCGATTTTATAAACCCATACAACTCCGACATCATCGGAAATTACGGGCCATAAATCACGTTCTTCAATGGGTATTTTATATTCGCAAAACAGTTTTTTCAGCGTTTTGGTGCAATTTTTGTTTTTTAAACGTATTTTGTCACCTGCTGTTCTGTGCCTTACTGTTAATACTCCGACTATTTTATCACAATCTAATATATTTTTTAATAATAAATTATGAACATTTTCGCAATTTTTAAATAAATTATCGGAAATATCATCAATTTTAACATTAAATTGAAAATCTGTATTAGTTGTTTTGGTATCGGTAATTTTTAAAACTCCGTTTTTTACCAAAGCATATCGGTTTTGTGAAATACTTGTTTTACCGCCGTTTATTGACATATTAAAAATTTCATTAATATGAAAAGCATCAACCTCTACACCCAGTTCTGAACAAAAACGTTTTATTAACCTTTTTGCAACTGCAGGATGCAAATTAGCAAACGAAGTGACATCAAGTTGATTATTACTGTAAAACCTATTGTAATTTTCGTCAACCACAGAATTTATAAAATCATCATCTTCACGAACCGCCGCAGTCATTCTGCTGCAAGCAATTTCGGCTGAAGTGTTAATACCTTTTAAAACCGGTATTACATTATGCCTGATTTTATTACGTGTGTATTCATCGCACAAATTTGTGCTGTCGGTAACATATGAAATATCATTTTCACTACAATAAGTTTCAACATCATCGCGTGTACAATATATAAGCGGACGAATGTATTTATCACGCTTAGGCGGAATACCGCAAAGCCCCGACAACGCAGTACCGCGTGTAATATTAAAAATAACGGTTTCAATATTATCGCTTGCGGTATGTGCGGTTGCAACGGCATCGGTATCAATGGTATCAAAAAAAAGGTATCTTAACTCACGTGCGGCAAGTTCGGTGCTCATTGAATTTTCTAAAGCGAATTTAGGTACATCGGCTTCGCCGATATGTAATTTAACGCCCGAACTTTTGCAAAATTCACGCACAAAATTCAAATCACGCAATGCCTCAGCACCGCGTATATTATGATTAAAATGTGCGGCTTCAACCGTTTGTATACCCAATTCTTCTTTTAGTTTTAACAATGCACTAAGCAACGCCATAGAATCGGCACCGCCCGAAAGTGCAACGGTAACGTGTTTTACATTTTGCGTTAAGGCAAAATGTAAGCACGCATCTTTTATTTTTTTTAACATTATCTAAACACGTCCACCGAAGTAAATCTTGTATACTGACCGTCCCAATGGAGCGGTATAACACCTGTTTCACCATGACGGTTTTTAGCAACAATACATTCCGATTTAGTAGTATCACTTAAATCTTCGTCAGAACTTTTTTCGGCATCATAATAAGCATCACGGTATAAGAATAATACGATATCGGCATCTTGCTCAATAGAACCCGAATCACGCAAATCGGCAAGGGCAGGTTTATGTGACTTACCCTTAGCCTCGGTACCACGTGACAACTGTGCACAGGCAATTACGGGTATTTTGAGTTCTTTTGCCATAATTTTCAAATTTCGAGTTATCTCGGAAATTTCTTGCACACGGTTATCGGTGCTTTTGGCGGAATGCATAAGACCTAAATAGTCGATGATAACTAAATCTACACGTTTCATACGGCGAAGTTTTGCCTTCATTTCAGGAACGGTTATATTTGACGTTTCATCAAAATAAATTTCGGATTTAGAAAGATTTTCACCCGCTTGGGTAAGTCTTGTCCATTCTTCAGGTTCAAGTTCACCCGTGCGTAATTTTTCGCTTTTAATAGCCGCCTCACTTGAAAGCATACGCTGTGCTAATTGGTCACGTGTCATTTCAAGCGAGAAAAAGCAGACAGTTTTACCCGCATTAACGGCAACATTTCGTGCAATGTTAAGTGCAAATGATGTTTTACCCATACCGGGTCTTGCACCCAAAATAATAAGGTCGGATTTATTTAAACCTGTTATCATTTTGTCAAGTTCACCTATACCCGAAGGTATACCGATGTAATCCCCTCTTGTTTCGGGGTCATTGATTTTGGTGAGTCGGTCATAAGTTTCGGCAGAAATAACATCTTTAATATGTGTTAGTCCACCGATTTCTCGTCCGTCACGAATTTCAAAAATTCGTTGTTCGGCAGAGTCTAACAACTTGCCCGAATCCATTATGTTTTCGTTAATATCTTTAAGTATACCCTGTGCGGCACCTGCAAGAGCACGTTGATAATATTTTTCACGCACAATGCCGACATAGGTTAAAACATTAGCCGAAGACGGAACCGACTGAACAAGTTTAGTAAGATAATCTTTGCCACCTGTTTCATCGTAAACGCCGTCTTTTTTAAGGCGTTCAAGCAACGATATAAAGTCGATAGTTTGACTTAACTCATACATTGACGACAAGGCAGAATAAATTTCACGGTGTTGCGGTATATAAAAATACTCGGCACGCACCTGAATAGCCACATCGTTTATGCAGTTGGTATCAATTATCATAGAACCTAATACCGCCTGTTCGGCATCTACCGAATAAGGCAGTTTACCGCCGCCGATATCATAAATAAGATTGTTATCGCTCATAACAAAATTACTCCGTTACCTTTACTGTAATTTTTGCTGTAATGCCTGTATATAATTTAATTTCAGCAGTATATTCGCCAAAATTTTTAATATCGGCAACGGTCATTTTTTTGCGGTCAACCGTAATTTTCAATTCATTTTTTATTTGCTCGGCAATTTCTTTTGAGGTAACGCTACCGAAAAGACGTCCATTTGTGCCAGCCTTGGCTTTAAGAGTAACGGTTTTGCCCTCAAGTTGTGCAGCAGTTGCTTTTGCGGCATCAATTTCTTCTTGCTTGTGATGTGCCTTAGCGGCTTCACGGCTTTTGAGTTCCGACATAGCAGCAGAATCAGCCTCTACTGCCAAATTTTTAGGAAACAAAAAATTTCTTGCATATCCGTCAGATACATTGCAAAGTTCACCTTTTTTACCTTTGCCTTTTACATCAGCCAATAAAATTACTTTCATATTATTAACTTCCCTTCCAAATTAAACTTCCATAATTACCGGTAACACCATAGGTGAACGGTGGGTTTTATTATATAAAAATCTTGAAACACCGTCTTTTATACGGATTTTAATTGTGTTCCAATCTTTAACGCCTAAAACGTAACAATTTTCAAGCACATTACATACAACATTATCAAGTTGTGCCATTAGTTCATCGGATTCTTTAACATAAACAAATCCGCGAGACACAATATCTGGACCCGAAACAACTTCACGTGTTACGGCATCTATTGCCACATTAACAACGATTATGCCATCTTCAGCCAAATGTTTGCGGTCACGCAAAACTATGCTGCCGACATCACCTACACCTAAACCATCTACCAAAACTCTGCCTGCGGTTACGGTTTCGGTGCATTTGATTGCCTTATTTGTTAATTCAAAAACATTACCGTTGGCACCTATTACAACGCTGTTATAATCAATGCCCATTGCATATGCCAACTGTGCGTGTTTATATAAATGTTTTTGTTCACCGTGAACGGGTATAAAATATTTAGGCTTTACAAGACTTAAAATGATTTTTTGTTCTTCTTGGCAAGCGTGACCTGAAACATGTACATCGTACATTTTTTCATATACAACGTTGGCACCACGTTTCATAAGTTCGTTAACAACACGGTTTACAAGTTTTTCGTTACCGGGAATTGGCGTAGCCGAAATAATTATCATATCACCTGGGTTAATTTCTACCTGACGGTGTTCTGACGACGCCATACGTGAAAGTGCCGACATAGGTTCACCTTGACTGCCTGTAGTTACAACAACCAATTCATCGGGTGAATAATTTTTAATTGTATCAATATCAACAAGCACACCTTCGGGCACGTTTAAATAACCGAGTTCAGATGCAACGTTTACAACGTTGATCATACTTCTGCCCGAAACCGCAACTTTACGGTTGCAACGTACGGCTTCATCTATAATTTGCTGTATACGGTGAATGTTTGATGAAAAAGTTGCAACTATTATGCGGTGACCTTCGGCTTTTTTGAAAAGATTTGAAAAAGATTCGCCGACAAGTCGTTCAGATGATGTATAACCTGGGCGTTCGGCGTTAGTTGAGTCGGATAAAAGTGCCAACACACCCGCTTTTCCGAGTTCGGCAAAACGTGCAAGGTCAATTACTTTATCGTCAATAGGTGTGGTATCAATTTTAAAGTCGCCCATATGCACAACCGTACCCGCACCGCAGGTAATTGCAAAGCCAACTGCATCGGGTATGGAGTGGTTAACGTGTATAAATTCAACCTTAAATTTACCGAGTGTTACTGTTTTGCCGTCGGCAACCTCATTAAGTTTAGCATCACCTAAAAGTTTATGTTCTTTAAGTTTGCCCGAAATTAATCCAATTGTAAGGCGTGTAGCATAAATCGGTACATTGAAATTTTTAAGCAAATAAGGTATTGCACCAATATGGTCTTCGTGACCGTGTGTTACAACAAGACCTTTTATTTTGTCACGGTTTTCTAAAATGTAGGTAAAATCAGGAATAATGCTGTCAACACCCGGAGTGTCTTCATCAGGGAAAGTCATACCGCAGTCAACGAGTATCATATCACCGTCATATTCATAAACTGTTATATTTTTACCAATTTCACCAAGACCGCCAAGCGGTATAATTCTTAAAGGTTTTGATTGTGATTTAGAACGAGTAGTGCGTTTTTTGTTGTTAGAAGAATAAGACCTATCAGCATTCTTTTTTTGTGTTGTTTTATCAATACTTTTTTTTGCATTATTGCTTTTGGATGCTGTTTGCAAATTCGATTTTTTATTCACATTTTTGTTATTTGCAGTACGTTTTTTTGATAAATCGTTAGTCTTTTTTGTGTTTTGTTTAATCGGTTTTTTAGATGTGTTTTTTGTAGTTTCAGTCATTAAAATTCATTTTCCTCCTATTAAATAATTTTATGTAATACAAAACCGTATCCTACCGATACAGTATAAATTTCAAAATTAATATACAACAACCCAATATAATGGCTATTATATTTTACTATTAATATGTGTTACTTGTCAAGAAGAAATCTACTTA
>CAZUYL010000061.1:0-8098 GCA_964624945.1 uncultured Ruminococcus sp.
ATATTATATAATTAAGTGTTTTTATTAAATTGCATTTAATTTTATTGACGGAGGGCTTTTTATATGCCAGATTATTTAAAAATGAGCAAAGACGAACTTAAAGTCGAATTTGCTAATGCTAAAGCCGAATACGAGCAGTTACGTTCGTTGCATTTGTCACTTGATATGTCACGCGGCAAACCGGGTGCTGACAATATGGATTTAAGTGAAAAAATGTTTGACCTTGTAGGCAATGACACAGGTTTTAAAAATTTAGACGGTATTGATTGCAGAAATTACGGCGGTCTTGACGGACTCAGCGAATTGAAAAATCTTTTTGCCGATGTACTTGAACTCTCGCCCGAACAAATTATAGTAGGCGGCAACTCATCACTTAATATGATGTTTGACACAATCGCACAGGCTATGACACACGGTCTTGGCGGTGAACCTTGGTGCAAACAAAATAATCTTAAGTTTTTGTGCCCCTCACCCGGTTACGACCGTCATTTTGCTATAACGGAATATTTCGGTTTTGAACTTATACCCGTAAAATTAAATGCCGACGGTCCCGATATGGATGCCGTTGAAGAACTTGTAAAAGATGAAACGGTTAAGGGTATTTGGTGTGTGCCTAAATACGCCAACCCTGAAGGCATTACATACAGCGATGAGGTTGTACGTCGTTTTGCGGCATTAAAACCCGCTTCAAAAGATTTTAAAATCTTTTGGGATAATGCATATTGCATACACGACCTTTATGAAGACGGCGACAAATTGCTTAACATATATGATGAATGTGTTAAAGCGGGCAACCCCGATTTGCCTATAATATTTGCATCAACTTCAAAAGTTACATTTCCAGGTGCCGGTGTTGCGGTTGCAGCAGGTAGTGCTAACAACGTTGCAATACTTAAAAGCCGTATGAAATACCAAACAATAGGCCCTGATAAACTTAATCAGTTGCGTCACGCACGTATGTTCCGTACAGCCGACGATTTGTACAAACATATGAAAAAACACGCCGATATTATAAGGCCTAAATTTGAAAGTGTTATTTCAGAACTTGAATCACGTGTAAGCGGTACGGGTATTGCACATTGGACCAATCCAAAAGGCGGTTATTTTATAAGCCTTTACGTGTTACCCGGTTGTGCAAAACGTGTTGAACAACTTTGTGCCAACGCAGGATTAATTTTAACACCTGCAGGTGCGGCATACCCATACGGCGTAGACCCCGACGATTCTAACCTGCGTATAGCACCGTCATACCCCAGTGCCGATGAAATTAAAACGGCGGCTGTTGTTTTATGTGCGGCAGTAAAAGTAGCGGCTCTTGAAAAACTGCTTGAAGACTAATATGTAAATTAATTTGACTTTACTTGTTATTTTTAGTATAATTAACAAACAGTTTATAAAAAATTGGAGGTTTCAAAAAATGAAGTCTAAAACTTCTCGCAAGTCGACATTTTTTGTAATTCTCGCACTGATTTTAGCACTTACTTATCTTGCTTTTTTCGGTATTGAGAATTATCACGGCGACATCAGAAAGGTTTATATCAAGGGTGCCAAAGATATACGTTGGGGTATTGATATAAGCGGCGGTGTTGAAGCCGTTTTCAGCCCTGACATTCAAGATGTGGAAATTACCGAAAGTGATATGGAATCGGCAAAAGCCGTTATTGAAACACGTCTTGTAAATAACAATATAACCGATTACGAGGTTTATGCCGATAATTACAATCATCAAATTATCGTGCGTTTTCCGTGGGCTGCTGATGAAAGCGATTTTGACGCTCAGTCTGCTATTCAAGAACTCGGTGAAACCGCTATGCTTACTTTCTGCGGTAATCAAGACAACACAAACGTTTTGCTTAAAGGTGCCGAAGACATTAAAAGTGCCTCAGCCGGTCTTGATGAAAACAATAATCCTGTAGTTCAACTTCAACTTACCGATGCAGGTACCACTAAGTTTGCCGCTGCTACCGAAACATATTATCAACAAACCATCTCTATTTGGATGGATGACGAAATGATTTCGGCTCCTACGGTAAACAACATAATCACTACAGGTATGGCTACAATTTCAAGTAGTGATATGACCGCCGATGACGCTATTGATTTGGCTAACAAAATTAACGCAGGTGCACTTCCGTTCGCACTTACCGTTGATGAAAGCAAATTGCAAATTATTTCACCGTCACTCGGTTCAGATGCACTCAACGTTATGCTTATTGCAGGTGCCATTGCCTTTGCAATAGTTTGCGTTATTATGATAGTTCGCTACCGTGTTAACGGTATTGTTGCGGCTATTGCATTGCTTGGTCAGTTGGCAGGTTCTATTGCTTGCATTTCGGGATTTTTCTCGGGATTTTCAAGTTTCACACTTACAATCCCCGGTATTGCAGGTATTATACTTTCAATCGGTGTAGGTGTTGACTGTAACGTTATTGCCGCTGAACGCATTCGTGATGAATTCAGAAAAGGCAAGTCGATTGATGCAGCAATCAATTCTGGCTTTAAAAACAGTTTGAGTGCCATTATCGACGGCAACGTAACCATTGTTATTGTCTCTATAGTTCTTATGGGTGCATTCGGTACTCCCGACAGTTTCTTGGGAACAATCTTCTCACCGATTATGTCGTTGTTCGGTTCATCTATAACAGGTTCTATATACTCATTCGGTTATACATTGCTTATCGGTGTTATATTCAATCTTATTATGGGCGTTCTTGCTTCTAAATATATGCTTCGCAGTATTTCACAACTTAAATGTATGAGAAATCCTGCTTTTTACGGAGGTAAGAAAAATGACAAATAAGATATTAAATACAAAAAAGATATTTAAAATAACCCTTGTTGTATACGCTGTTATAGCACTTATCGGTATTATAATGACCGCTACTTTAGGTCCTAAACTTGATATTAACTTCAGCGGCGGTACAAAAATTTCTTACGCTTATACAGGCGATATCGCAGAAAAAGATTTTACCGACACCGTAAAAACAGTTCTCGATAAAGAGTTCTCGGTAGCAAAAAACACCTCTCTTGCAGGCGATGTTAACTGCTACGTTATAACACTTACAGGTAAAGATTCAATACCTGCCGAAACACAAGAGAAAATTACCGTTGCTTTGCAAGAAAAATTTGCAGACAACGACATCGAACTTTACGATTCAACATCTGTAAGCCCCACAATAGCAGGCAGTTTCTTTGTAAAAAGTTTGGTTGCCGTATTAATTACCGCTGTGCTTGTGGTTGTTTACGTTGGTATAAGATTTAGAAAAATCGGTGGTATTTCAGCGGCCCTTACCGCTTTGTGTGCATTGGTGCTTGACCTACTTACTGCATTTTTTGCCTGCGTAATTTTCAGACTTCAAATTGATATGAACTTTATGGCAGTTGTTCTTACAATTCTCGGTTATTCACTTAACGATACAATAGTAATTTATGACCGTGTTCGTGAAAACAAACGCCTTTATAAAGGAATTACCGTTTCTGAAAACGTTGACCGCAGTGTAACCGAAACATTGATACGTAATGTAATTACAACACTTACAACAGTTTGTGCTGTTCTTACCATTGTTGTTGTATCCGAAATTTGCGGTCTTACAACATTGCGTTCATTCTCAATACCTATGGTATTCGGTTTGATTTCAGGTTGTTTCTCATCACTTTTCGTATCAGGTCCGCTTTGGGTTATTTATAAAGAAAAAACTACAAAAAATAAATAATTCTAAAAATTTAAAAAATCAACCCCCTCGTCTGAACTTTGGTTTGAGCGAGGGGGTAGTTGTTTATTAGTGCCTTGTGATTTTTAACAGTTTTTGTACTGTTATATCCAAAATATAATTTTTCACACAAAACAAACCATATATATTTAAAAGTAAAACTATTACAACTTTAATTCTTCATATATTGTTATATTTTTAACAATATAATTTAGCAAGAAAAAGAGAATTTGAAAATCATTGACAAATTATTAACAATCCTATTGACTTTACATATATTAAGTAATATAATAGTTTTAAATTAACAGTTAAATTTAAAACGGAGGTTTTAATTATGTCAAGAGTTTATAATTTTAGTGCAGGTCCTTCAATGTTACCCGAAGACGTGCTTAAAACTGCAGCAGCAGAGATGATGGAGTACGGCACAACAGGTCAATCTGTTATGGAAATGTCACACCGTAGTAAAGAATATCAAGCAATATTTGACGAAGCAGAGGCAAATTTGCGTGAAATAATGAACATTCCCGATAATTACAAGGTTTTATTTTTACAGGGCGGTGCATCAACACAGTTTGCTATGATTCCGCTCAACCTTATGAACAAAAACAAAAAAGCTGATTACATTATTACAGGTCAATGGGCTAACAAGGCTTATAAAGAGGCAGCACGTTACGGTGCGGCACGTGCAGTGGCTTCTTCGGCTGATAAAACCTATTCTTACATTCCAAAAACAACCGCCAATGATTTTGACCCCGATGCCGACTATGTTCATATTTGTATGAACAACACCATTTACGGCACAAAATATCACGAATTGCCCGACACAGGCAACGTTCCGCTTATTGCCGATATTTCAAGTTGCATTTTGTCTGAACCGATTGATGTATCAAAATTCGGTATGCTTTACGCAGGGGCACAAAAAAATGTTGCTCCCGCAGGCGTTACAATCGTAATTATCCGTGAAGATTTAATCGGTAACGCCATGGATATTACCCCAACAATGCTCAATTACGCTACCCACGCCGAAAACGGCTCAATGTTTAATACACCGCCTTGCTATGCTATTTATATTGCAGGTCTTACTTTTAAATGGATTAAAAAAATGGGCGGACTTGAGGCTCTTAAAGAAATTAACGTTAAAAAAGCAAATATACTTTACGATTTTCTTGACAAAAGCAAACTATTTAAAGGTACCGTCGTACCCGAAGACCGTTCGCTTATGAATGTTCCTTTTATAACAGGCAATGACGAACTCGACGCTAAGTTTGTAGCCGCCGCAAAAGCCGCAGGTTTTGTTAACATTAAAGGTCACAGAAGTGTTGGTGGTATGCGTGCATCTATTTACAACGCAATGCCCGTTGAAGGTGTTGAAAAATTGGTTGAATTTATGAAAAAGTTTGAAGAGGAGAACGCATAATGTATAAGATTAAAACCTATAACAAAATTTCTAAAGTAGGTCTTGAAATTTTTGACGATAAATACACAGTAGGTGACGAGGTTGAAAACGCCGACGGTGCCATTGTTCGCTCGGCAGCACTTCACGATACCGAATTCCCCGAAAGTTTAAAGGCTATTGCACGTGCAGGTGCAGGTACTAATAATATTCCGATTGAACGTTGCAGCGAACAGGGTATAGTTGTTTTTAACACACCCGGTGCCAATGCAAACGCAGTTAAAGAATTAGTGCTTGCAGGTATGCTTATTTCTTCAAGACGCGTTATTCCCGCTATTGAATGGGCAAAAACCCTCAAGGGTGAGGGCGATGCCGTAGGTAAACTTGTTGAAAAAGGCAAGGGTGCTTTTGCAGGTCCTGAACTTAAGGGCAAAAAACTCGGTATTATAGGTCTTGGTGCAATAGGTGTTTTGGTTGCCAATGCAGCCAACCATCTCGGTATGACAGTTTACGGTTATGACCCGTATTTGTCTATAAATTCTGCTTGGAATTTAACCCATAACGCCATTCACATTTACGATATAAACGAAATTTATAAAAATTGCGATTATATATCCGTTCATGTTCCACTTACCGATACAACTAAAAATATGATAAACGCTAACGCCATTGCAAGTATGAAAGACGGCGTTCGCATACTCAACTTTGCACGTGGCGGACTTGTGAATTCTGCCGATATTAAAAACGCACTCGCCGGCGGCAAGGTTGCATCCTACGTAACCGATTTTCCGTCAGACGATTTGCTCGATGTTGACGGCGTTATTGCAATACCGCATTTGGGTGCTTCTACACCCGAATCTGAAGACAACTGTGCCGATATGGCGGCAAAACAGTTGATTGATTATATCGAAAACGGTAATATCACCAATTCGGTTAATATGCCTGCCATTTCAATGCCAAGAAGCGGTAATCACCGTGTGTGCGTTATCCATAAAAATATACCAAATATGCTTACTGCAATCACAGGTATTGTTGCCGAAAACAACGTTAACATAGAAAATATGCTCAATAAATCACGTGGCGATTACGCATATACTATGATAGATGTAAACGTTGAAAACGCCGCCGAAATCGACACACGCATTTCTGCAATCGAAGGCGTAGTAAAAGTAAGAATTATTTAAAAAATTATAAAATAAATCAAAGCAGTAATCAAAGTGAGTATAGAAATTAAATACAATTTTAAATTAATAATCAAATTTAGATAAATAAAAAGCACGGTGGGTTAATACCTACCGTGCTTAATAATATTAAATTTAAAGAACCAATGCAGATGCAATGCTGAAATAAATTAAAAGTGATACGGCATCAAGAATTGTTGTTACAAGGGGGCTTGCCATAACAGTAGGGTCAAGTCCTATTTTTTGAGCAATTATAGGCAAAACAGAACCTACAAATTTTGCAACAATAACAACAAAAACAAGTGTTATGCATATGGTAAGCATTTCAAGAATTACTATGTCGTTATCAAATGTGTTAAGCAGCAAATAATCAACAAGATACAGTTTTACAAAATTGATTAGCGACAAAACCACACCTACCATAACCGATACGCGAAACTCTTTCCAAATAACTTTGAAAATATCTTTAAAGTCAATATCGCCTAAACTAAGTGATCTTATAACCGATACCGAACTTTGACTACCTGAGTTACCGCCTGTACCCATAAGCATTGGTATAAACGCAACAAGTGCAATGCATTGCGTAAGTTTTGCCTCAAAATTTGAAATTATCATTCCTGTAAATGTAGCCGAAATCATCAAGAACATCAGCCAAGGAATACGTGACTTAAAGGTTTCAAAAACACCCGTTTTAAGATATGTTTTTTCACTCGGCAACATAGCAGCCATTTTTTCAATATCTTCAGATGCTTCTTCTTGCATAACGTCAATAGCATCGTCTACGGTAATAATGCCTACTAAACGGTGTTCTTTATCAACAACGGGCATTGCCAAAATGTCGTAACGGTCAAATAGTGCGGCAACCTCTTCTTTATCGTCGAGTGTGTTAGCACTAATAACATTTTCGTCCATAAGGTCGCCTATAACACAATTTTTATCGTTTAGCAATAAATCACGCAAAGATATGGTACCAAGCAATTTGCGGCTGCTGTCGGTAACGTAGCAGGTGTAAATTGTTTCGGTATCTATACCTATTTTTCTTATTCTGTCAAAAGATTCATCAACCGTCATATTCTTTTTAAGATCAATGTATTCGGTTGTCATAATACTGCCGGCACTGTCATCGGGGTAGGCGAGCAGTTGATTAATTAAACTGCGTGTAACGGCATCGGTATTTTTAAGAATACGCTTTGCAACATTTGCAGGCATTTCATCAATAATATCGGTAGCATCGTCCAAAAACAGTTCGTTTAACACATCACGTAGTTCTTTATCGTTAAAACTGTTTACAAGCAGTTCCTGTTTGTCGCTGTCAAATTCAACAAAAACTTCGGCGGCGAGTTCTTTTGGCAAAATACGGAATATTACTGGAATATCACGCTCGTTAGCCTCATCTAAAATTTCAGCAATATCGGCAGGCTGCATTTCAGAAATTATCACTTTAAGTTGAGCAAATTTTTTGCTTTCAATTAGGGTATAAATCTCATCTTTCAGTTTTAAAACATTTTCATCCATAAAACAACCTCCCGTTGTGAAACAAAATACTATAACTGCATAGTATTTACTATATAATTATAGTGCTTTTTTACGCAAAAGTCAATTTAATTAAAAGCATTTATTTTAATTTTTTTAAGACTTTTTTACACTTAAAAAGAGCAGTTTTATCTAATGTTCTTTTTTAAATTGAATGATAAATAACAAAGAATAAAAGTAAATAATACAAACAAAAAATCCGTCCTCACAAGAGAACGGATTTTTATTTGGTGCCGGTGGCCGGACTCGAACCGGCACGGTATCGCTACCGGTGGATTTTG
>CAZUYL010000062.1:0-8067 GCA_964624945.1 uncultured Ruminococcus sp.
AAAATACTATATATAGTATTATACAACTTAATAGAATAAAAATCAACGATTTTATGTGTAATTACAGTCACAAATAAAGTTTTATAAAATTAAAGACATAAAAAAATACCCGATAGGTTAGTATCGGGTACATTTTACGAAAAAATTAGTTATTATCGAAGAATTTTAAAACTTCGCCGAAAGAATCGTCGTTATCGTCGCTTGATTTACCGAGGAGAATATCAAGGTCGTCGTTCTTTTCTTTCTTTTTGTCTTCGCCAAGACCTGTTGCTACAACTGTAACGCGAATGGTGTCTTCAATGCTTTCATCAAGTTGAGCACCCCAAATAATTGTAGCATCGGGGTTAGCCATTTCAGCAATAATTGTACAAGCCTGTTCAACCTCTTCAAGACCGATGTCATCAGAACCTGTTACGCTGATAATTACACCGCGTGCGTTGTCCATAGAAGTTTCGATAAGCGGGCTTGTAATAGCCATACGTGCTGCCTGCTCTGCTTTGTCGCGGCCTGTAGCAACACCGACACCCATATGTGCATAACCTGCATCTTCCATAACTGCTTTAACGTCAGCAAAGTCAAGGTTGATGAGCGATGTAACATTGATAAGTTCAGAAATGCTTTGAACACCTTGACGTAAAACATCATCGGCAATGTTAAATGCATTTTTGAATGTGATTTTTTGTTCTGAAACAAATTTAAGTCTTTCGTTAGGAATAACAACAAGGCTATCTACGTGTTCACCGAGTGCAGCAATACCTGCTTCAGCCTGAGTCATACGTTTTTTACCTTCAAAGGGGAAAGGTTTGGTAACAATACCAACGGTAAGTATGCCGAGTTCTTTAGCAATAGCAGCAACAACAGGTGCAGCACCTGTACCTGTGCCACCGCCCATACCTGCGGTTATGAAAATCATATCAGCACTGCGAATTGCAGCAGCGATTTCATCGCGTGATTCTTCGGCAGCCGCACGGCCGTTATCGGGGTTACCGCCGGCACCCATACCTGCTGCTGATTTTTCACCTATTTGAATTTTTTGGTCGGCTTTTGAAAGAAAGAGTGCTGCTTTATCTGTATTAACGGCGATAAATTCAACACCGCGAACACCTGCAGCAACCATACGGTTAACAGCGTTACCGCCGCCACCGCCGACACCTACAACTTTAATTTGAACTACATTTTCCATTTCATCTGCAACTTCAAATGGCATTTTAAAATTCCTCCATCTTTATACAATTATAGTAATACGCACTAATATACAAATATATATTAGCACAAACAAAAACAAATTTCAATACTTTTTATTGTTTTTTTATTCAGTATTTTCAACAAAAGTACCTTGACTGTTAGATTCGCTCCACATACTTAAATTTATCTTGCCGCTACGATCACCTATTGACTTAATCATACCTGATAAATGATCTATTTTTTGAGATAAATTTTCATCTGTACCGAATGAAACGGTAAATCTGTTTTCTATATTAACACTAATATCAAGCACGTTGCTGACATCAATTTTATTAATGCTTATATTTTTTGCCGATAAAAGTGCAATTAACTCTTCAACTAAATCGTTTTCGGCAGAAGCGATATACTCTGCTTTGCTGCCAACTTCACCCGAAATTCCGTTTGAAACTATTTCTAAAAGATTTTGCGGCATTTCGGTTGTTTTATTTAAAATATAACCTTTTTGACTTATAACTAAATACTCATCACCATTACCGTAAAAGGCATATTCTTTTGCATCGGTAACCGTTATAATAACGGCATCGGGCAATTTGCGTTCTAATTTTATGCTGTCAACATAAGGCAAAGCTTTTCGGATTTTTTGTTCGGTCTTTTCAGCCGAAATTGCCAAAACCTGATCTTTAGTAGTTAGTTTGCTCGCCTTAATTATTTCTGATTTTGAATAAATTTTACTACCCGAAACACTTATGCGTTTTATTGGGAAAAAGGTTGTAAAACACAATATAAACGACACAATTAATGTCACCGTTAAAATAAACAGAGAAAATATTTTTAAATGTCTGCGACGTGCTTTTTTACGCCGCATTGCTCTTCTTTTTTGTACGTCCGATTGCATTTTTACACCTCACAAATATCCGCACCCAACTGCGATAAATTTTCGGCAATATTTTCATAGCCGCGTTTAATATGATTAATTTCGGTTATCTCGCTGACACCCTGTGCCGCCAAAGCCGCTATAACAAGGGCGGCTCCGCCGCGAAGGTCGGTACATTTTCCCTTTGCGGCATAAAATGAATTTACGCCTTCTACGACTGCTACCCTGCCCTCAACCTTAATTTGAGCACCGAAACGCTTTAGTTCGTCAATATAACGAAATCTGTTTTCAAATATGTTTTCTACCAAAACCGATGTTCCACGTGCTAATGCAAGCATTGACAGAACAATAGGGCCTGCATCGGTAGGAAAACCCGGATAAACAACCGTTCTTACGGTGGATACCCTATTTAACCTTGAAGGTGCTGCGAGTGAAAGATTACCGCCATTGCAGTTAATTTTGCAACCTGCTTCTTCAAAAAGGGAATTTATTGCCGCCATATGCGAAACATTAACGTTTTTAATTAAAACATTACCGCCCGTAACAGCGGCTGCAGCCATATATGTTGCCGCAACTATTCGGTCGGGTAATACCGTATATTTACAGTTTTTAAGTTCATTGACACCGCAAATTGTTACCGTATCGGTGCCGTGCCCCGTAATTTTTGCACCGCAACAATTTAAAAATTCAGCAAGGTCGCAAATTTCGGGTTCTTTAGCGGCGTTATGAATAACCGTAACTCCGCTTGCGGTAACAGCAGCCAAAATCACATTTTCGGTAGCACCTACACTCGCAAAAGAAAGATAAATATCATTTCCGATTAAACCGTGCGGTGCATTGAATTCTATATAGCCGTGTTTTTCAAGAACATTTACGCCTAATTTTTTTAAGGCGGAAATATGTAAATCTATAGGTCTGGGACCTAATTCACAACCACCTGGGCTGCTTATAACGGCACTTTTGCATTTGCCCAAAACGGCACCTAAAAAAATTACTGAAGATCGCATTTCTCGCATAAGTTCATCGGGTATTTTGTTACATAAAACAAAATCGGAATTGATTTTTACAACATTATGCTTAAAACTACATTCGCAACCCAAGTGTCGCAAAATATCGATTGATGCATCAACGTCGGACAATTCAGGGCAGTTATGTATTTCCGATTTGCCTTTGCATAAAACAGTAGCGGCAAGAATAGGCAATACACCGTTTTTGGCACCCTGCAATTTAATTTCACCCGAAAGTTGTTTTTTACCGTTTATGATTAATTTTGACATTATGACATTACCCCTGACAAATAAAGGATTACAATGTCATATTATGCAAAAAATCAAAAATTGCTATTTTTATTACGCATTTGTATATAATTGCATTATAATTTCATAAATTCGCTCATTTGCGTCCATAATGGCGTTATCACGAGCGGCTTTAGACATAGCAGAAAGTTTAGGTTTATTTTCGATAAGTTTTTCAACCGTACCTATTAAACTTTCGCCTGTTAAATTCTTTTCTTCAATAATTTCGGCAGAGCCTATACGTTTTAGTGTTAAGGCATTGTGATATTGATGATTTTCGGCAACGTTGGGTGACGGTATCAACACGGCAGGTTTACCACAGGCTAACAATTCGCTCAAGGTTATTGCACCTGCACGGCAGATAACAAGATCTGCAGCCGCCATACAAACATCCATATCTTTAATATATTCACGTATGTCTATTTTATTTGAAAGTGTTATACCGCTTTGGCTTAAATTATTCATAAAATCGTTATAACCCGATTTACCTGTAGCGTGTATATGGTAAAACTTTTCACTTCCACTATGCCATTTTATAAGTTCGGCTACTGCGTTATTAACACGCAATGCACCGAGCGAACCGCCAAAAGAGAGTATTAGGGGCAAATCGTTATCGAGACCCAACTTTTTACGTGCTTCTTCACGTGAGATTTCAAGCAATTCTTTACGAACGGGATTACCTGTAATGTAAGGCTTTTTTTTGAGATTTAAATATTTTTCAGCCTCAGGCATAGCCAACATAACGGCATCAACATTTTGTGCCAACATTTTTGTAGTAATACCGGGATATGCGTTTTGTTCGTGTATAGCGGTTTTAATTCTGAGTTTTGCCGCCTCACGTAAAACAGGGCCGCTTACATAGCCACCTGTTCCGATAACAACATCGGGGGCGATTTCTTTAAGAATTTTTTTAGCATTGATTGACGATGTAACCGCCTTAGCCACCGCCGATATGTTTTTGCCAATATTTTCAACCGTAAGTTTTCGCTGAAAACCCGCAACCGAAATTGTTCTGAAATTATATCCTTTTTCGGGAACTAATTTTGACTCTAATTTATCGGGGGTGCCAATATAACTTATATGAGCATCGGGGTGCTTTTCTCTTATGTACCCTGCTATAGCCAAAGCGGGATTAATATGCCCCGCTGTGCCGCCGCCTGCAAAAAGTATATGCATAATAAGTGCTCCTTCTATTTAAGTTTCTCAATATTCGAGCCTCTCGAAACAGAAAGTACTATTCCCATTTCGGCAAGCAATATTAAAAGCGATGTACCGCCGTAACTAAAGAACGGCAAACTTATACCCGTATTAGGTATTGTATTTGTTACAACCCATATATTAAGCATTGCCTGAAGACCCACCTGAAAAGTAAGACCTATTGCCAATAGCGAACCGAATTTATCGGTTGAACGCAGGGCGATGGTAAATCCACGCCACACAAGTAATGCAAAAAGGGCGATTATCATAACAGCACCAACAAGACCTAATTCTTCACAAACAATAGAGAAAATAAAATCGTTATGGGGTTCAGGTACCCACAAATATTTTTGCCTTGACATACCTATTCCGCGTCCGAGTATTCCGCCCGAACCTATTGCCAAAAGCGACTGAATTGTTTGAAAGCCTTCACCTGTGGCATCTGCCCACGGATCAAGCCAATATTTTATACGGTCGGCACCGTAACTTATAAAGCCTGTAGACTGCGTAATTATTACCAAAGCCACGGCACCTACAGCCATAATTATGCCAGCAATTACTACCTTGCGGTTTAATCCGCCTATATATATAAGAACTACGCCGATTGCCGCAATCAAAAGTGTTGCCGAAAGGTGCGGCTCTAAAACTACTACAACGCACGTAATACCTAAAATACAAAACAAAAATATAATAAATTTCCAACTGTGCATTAACTTTTGGTTAGCCGCAATTAATGTTGAAAATAAAATTACAATGGCAAATTTTGCTATTTCGGAAGGCTGAAAACTAAACGAGCCTACCGCAAACCAACGTTTAACGCTCATACCCTTTACCATAGGCGGCATAACAAGTAAGAAGACCAACAAACAAAATGTGCCTATATAAATAAGCCAACTGAGTTTTCGCCATATGTGATAATCAATTCGAGAGAACACAAACATGGCAATTATGCCCGCAACAGCAAAAATAGACTGCTTTACAATAAACTTATAACTGTTTCCGTAATGTTCGTAAGAATAAGCGTAACTTGCCGAAAACAGCATAACAAGTCCTACGGTTAAAAGTATTAAAACAAAAGACAAGAAGGTTATATCAAGTTTTCCTTTTTGTATTAAGCCGCCCCTTTTGGCTTTTAATGGCTTGTTAGACATAACCGTTCCTCCAAAAAATTTTTTACCAACCTAATATTACCGAAAGCAATGCAACAAAGCAACCGATAAGTGTTACAAATGAAAACAACAGAACAACATTTTGTTCCGAAAAACCGCACATTTCAAAATGATGATGTATAGGTGCCATTTTGAAAAGACGTTTGCCTGTGCGTTTAAACCAAAATACCTGTAACATTACCGAAAGTGCCTCAATTAAGTAAACACAACCCATAAGCAAAAGCAAAATAGGTCTGTTTATGCAAAATGACAATGCGACTACCATACCGCCCAAAAACATTGAACCTGTATCACCCATAAATACTTTTGCGGGTTTTGAATTCCAAACAATAAATCCCGCACAGGCACCTGCCAAAGCAGATGACAAAACATTTGCGGCACAACCGTTCGGTAATCGGCTTGAAGCCAACATAAATGTGCAAGCCACAACAAGTGTAACACTTGAAGCCAAACCGTCAAGACCGTCGGTAAGGTTTACAGCATTGGTAAAGCCGTAAATAAACATAAGTGCTATGGGCCAAAACAAAAGACCTGCACCTTTTACAATGTTTACGTCACCAATAAATGGAATATACGTTGTTTTCATACCTGCAAGGGCAAGAGAAATTAAATACACCGCCGAAACGAGCAACTGCAAAAATGTTTTTTGTTTTGCGGTAAGACCTAAATTTCTTTTTTTAACAACCTTTATATAGTCATCAAAAAAACCTATTGCACACATACACAACGCCATTACAATGCCCGAAATAAAAACTGTAATGTTATAAGAACTTTTAAGTTCACGCACTAAACCGCTGCTTGTTATTGAAGAAAAAGCAACGCCTACCACTAACGAAATCAAGACACCTGCAACAATCATAATTCCACCCATTGTGGGAGTACCCTGTTTATCTTTGTGCCAATTAGGACCTATTTCAAGAATAGTTTGCCCAAATTTTAATTTTCTTAAATAAGGAATAACAATAAATCCCAAAGCCGATGTTACAATAAATGAAATTACGGCAACTATAACAGCAGTATAATCTTTCATAATAATCCCCTTTTTTGTAATAAATGATTATTTCAATTCCGAAAGTGCTTCTTTAACCACTTCACGCTCATCTAAATGAATTGTTTTATCTTTTAATATTTGATACGTTTCGTGACCTTTACCGGCAAGTACAATTATATCATCTTTTCTAGCGATTGAAACCGCATATTTAATTGCTTCGATACGGTTTTCAATGACCTTTACGGGAGTAGCGGTTGAATTAATACCCGATAAAATATCTTTAATTATTTCGGCGGGTTCTTCACTGCGTGGGTTATCACTTGTTACGATTACATAATCGGAATATCTTACGGCAACATTGCCCATTATTGCACGCTTGGTTTTATCACGGTCACCGCCGCAACCGAAAAGCACAATAACACGGTTTTTTTCGCACTCTCTGAAAGTTTTTAAAATATTCTTTAACCCGTCGGGAGTATGTGCATAATCAATTATTACGGTGAAATCTCTACCTGTGGGCACATTTTCTGCCCTGCCTTTTATACCGTTTACATTTGCAACAGCATCGGCGGTTTCTTTTACCGAAAAGCCCAATTCAACTGCCGTAATAACAGCAGACATTGAATTATAAACGCTGAATTTACCGCCTGTGTTAAATTTTATATGATTTAATATAGTATTGCTTATAAGTTCGTACTCAACGCTTGACGGATAAAATTTTAACGCTTTTGCACTGTAATCGGCGTTATCGCCTATAGAATAAGTTACTATACGGCAATCAAGACCTTTTGAAAGTTCTTGTGCATATTCATCATCGGCATTTATTATTGCGGTTTTACACATTTGAAAAAGTTTTTTCTTTGCCGATAAATAATTATCCATTGTTACGTGATAATCAAGATGATCTTGTGTGAGGTTTGTAAAAATTGCCGCCTCAAAACACAAGTTGCATACACGTTTTTGGTCTAACGAATGTGATGACACTTCCATAACGGCATAGGTGCAACCCTCATCAACCATTAATGCGAATAAACGGTTAAGTTCGTACGCATCGGGAGTTGTGTTTTTTGTTTCAACACATCTATCACCTATCATATTTTGAATGGTGCCTATAAGACCTACTTTATTACCAAAATGTTCTAAAATGCCCTTAAGTATATAACTTACAGATGTTTTTCCGTTTGTACCGGTAATGCCAATTAATTTTAACTTTTTAGACGGATTACCAAACCAAGCGGCACACATATCGGCATACGTTTCGTGTGTGTCGGGCACGGTAATCTCGTTTTCGACACCGATGCGGTGTTCCGAAATTACTATTGCGGCTCCCTTTTCAATCGCAGATTTTGCATAGGT
>CAZUYL010000063.1:0-8010 GCA_964624945.1 uncultured Ruminococcus sp.
GTATATAATATAAACGGTGATTTTATGTTTAATTTCAAAAAAGTTTTATCTGCCCTATTGGGCTTTATAATTATTTTAATATGTTTCTCAAGTTGCGGTAAAAACTACGATGATGCACACATTTATTTTGAACTGTTAGAAGTGCCGAAAACGTTAGATCCACAAACCGCTTCAACCGATTCGGAATTACTTATAGTGCGTAACATTTACGAAGGTTTATTACGCAAAGATGAAAACGGCGAAATTGTAAACGGGGTTATTGACGGTTATACATATAACAATTTAACCTATACATTCAACCTTAAAAAAGATGCCGTTTGGAGCGACGGCACCCCCCTTACCGCTTATGATTTTGAATACGCACTAAAGCGTGCTGTAAACCCTAAAATCAACGCACCTTTTGCCAATAGGCTTTCGGCTATAGAAAATGCTGAATTGGTAATTGCGGGTAAATTAGATGCATCGAATTTAGGTGTTTATGCAAGCGACGATTGCACCTTTGTAATTAAAATGCAAAACGAAGACGAAAACTTTAAAGAAACGCTTACCACATCGGTTTGTATGCCTTGTAACGAAGAATTTTTCAACTCAACGGTTGGTAAATACGGGCTTGATTCAAATTGTATACTTTCCAACGGCAGTTACCGAATTTCAAAATGGAATAAAGAAGAATTTGGCATAAGAATTTATAAAAACGAAAAATACAACGGTTCTTTTACGGCAAAAAACGGTGCCGTATTTATAGAGCGTGTAAAAGACGAAGACCAAATTTCAAGGCTTACTTCGGGTGACAGCGATATGGCGTTCGTTTTGTGTTCGGAGTTGCAAAATTCCAAAAAAGACAATCTTGAAACAAAAGAAATTCAGAACGTTTGTTGGTTTTTAACCCTCAGCCAAAATTTTAATTCTCAGGTTAGAAATGCGTTTGCTTCCGCTTTTCAAGGCGACGTATATAAAAATTCTTTGTTAGAAGGATTTACGCCCGCACGGTCCATTTACCCCGAAATATTAAACGTTAACGCTGACGGCGTTGGCATTACCGAATATAATTTAGAAAACGCCAAGTCGATTATGTCGGAGCAAATTGCCGGTATGGAAAACAAAAAATTTCCGCAAACGGTTATGTATTATTACGGTACCGACGGTGCACGCGAACTTGCAACCGCAATAGTCGGTCATTGGCAGCAAAATTTAAGTGCCTACGTTAATATAGAAAGTTCCGATAATCTTGCCGCGTTGCAAAAAGAAATTAACGAACAATCACTTGATTTCGCCCTGTTTCCGATAACGGTAAAAAGCGATATTTTTAGCGAATACGCATCTGTATTTTCGCTATCGAACACAGCGAATTCGCCCGAAACTTTACAAAAAGAACTGCTTAAAAACAATACGGTTATTCCGGTAGCGTTTCAAAGCACAAACGTGACATACGTTTCAAATCTTGAAAACGTATTTATAGACGACGCAAACGGATACGTCGACTTTTCACAGATTATTAAAAAATAAGTTTTTATAACAAAAAATTCTTTGCGAATTTAACGTTTTGTGATAAATTTCACCAAAAGTTATTTACAATTTGTAACCGTGATTGTTTATATTCTGCATTTCTTATTGTTTCTTTGCTAAAAGTTTATATATTTCATTGTTGTCGTTGACAAGAAAAAAGCGATATGTTATTATCAGGTTAGAAATCAGAAAGGATGTGTTACCAATGTGGAGTAAAGATGCGTTTTACTCTTGCGGTGCTTGAATATGTTCTTTTTATATAGCACCGCATTATATTTTAAAAATAATCAATGATAAAAAATAAATAATGAAAGGTGCAAAAACATGAAAAAGATATTATCCGTTTTAATAACATTGGCAATACTATTAACATTATTTAATACAAGCGTTTTTGCCACTAGTCCTAATTTAACTGGTGGTCAGATTTTAAAAAGTATAGTGGAAGAAAAAGAAATTGAGAAAAATCAAATTCAAACAATCGATATAAATCAAGAAACTGTTGGAGCGACAGCATCATATCTGCAAAGTTACGCAAAAAATAATAATTTAGCAAAAGATATATATGGAGGTTGTTATATAGACGGTGACGGAAATTTGCATGTTTTGTTAACACAAAAAAAGCAAGATGTTGTTGATACTATGAGTATGATAGCAGATAATTCTTTGATGTATGATTTGTGTTGTTATACATTAGATGAACTTACTGATATTAAAGATAATATTAGCGAAATGATATCAAATTTTGATGAGTTGCAATGTTGCTGTTTATCTTTAAATGACATTGTTTCTGTAGGAGTTTATGAACATGAAAATCGAGTAATTGTTAAATTAAAAGATTGTAGCGAAGAAAAAATAGGAGAATTTAAAAGTAAAATATTAGATTCTGATGCGTTAGAATTTGAATGTTCGAATGGCTATAAAAAGACAGCAACATCTATAAAAGCAGGACAAAGCATATATATAAATGGTGGTTATTATTCGGTAGGATTTAGATGCAAAAAAATGCGTTCATCGGGTGATTATGTTAATGGATTTATGACAGCAGGTCATGATAACAAAAATGGTGATGCAGCATATATAAGTTCAGTTAAAGTTGGATATGTTCTTGATAATTCATATGGAACAGGTAGTAAAAGCGATGCTGCTTTTGTTTATGTTAATAATTCTAATTATAACGTGACAAACACATTAACGTCAGGAAAAGGAAATTTGGTGTCAGGAGTTTACTATTCGACATATACAGTAGGTACTACAGTACATAAAGTAGGTACCACAACAGGATATACTAGTGGCGTTATTACTTCTGCAAGTTTAAACGTACATCTTGATGGTACGCCAGTTGTTATAAAAGATGCCGTAGAAGCGAACTATGCTTGTGAGGAAGGCGATAGTGGTTGCCCGGTTTATCGAATAACCAGTTCAACTAATGTAGTTACCGGTATTAATTTTGCAGGAACTGATGAAGGAAAGGCATCTTCGTCAGCGTTTTCTAAAATGAATAATATAGTTCCTCGTTTAATATAACGTTGTATTAATGGTGATTACTATGTTGTTTAACCGTTTTAAAGCGGCAGTTGTATCGTTAATTTGTTTTATAATGTTGTTGACAAGTTTATTGGGTTGTACTCAAAAAGATGCGTTGCCTATTAACGATATTATTGCAACCGAGTTAATCGATAAAGGTATCGAAAACTCGAAAATAATTTCGTTTTGCGATAATACTTCTGAATTGGGCATTTTGCACTCTTATAGTTCTGTTAGTATAACCGAAGATGAAATTGCCGAATACGTTGATATTATTTTATTGTCTCACGAAAAACTTCTAGAAATAACCGACCGTAATATTGTTAAAAAAGGCGACGTGATAACGGCAAGTTATTTAGTGAGTTATAATTCTAAATTAATATCAAATTTTGAAAAAGAACAACTTTTGGTTGGTTCGGGTAAATACGACGTTGAATTTGAAAACGCTGTTATAGGTGCCGTTGTAGGCGAACCGTTTGTTTGTGAAATAAAGGCGAATGTTGATGGAGATAATTACAGCAAAGGAGATTTACTAAAGTATAATATAATCGTTGAATCAATAGCTCAATTTAAAAACTATAAATCCGATGATAAATATATACTCGACTTTTACGGTTGTAAATCCGAAAACGATTTTTTAAATTTTTGCAAAGAAAAATTATTAAACGAGAAAAAACGTAAAAGCATTGAGAAAACCGACAACGCTTTTCTTGATAGAGTAGCCGAAGATTGCAGATTTAAAATTGACAAACGTGAAGCCGCCGAATACAGCGAAAAAATCGTAGAAGAATACAAAAATTTAGCATACGTAAACGGTTTTGAATTTGAAGATTACTTAAAAACCGAACTTAATACGTCTAAAGATGAATTTTACGATTTTTGTTACGATGAAGGCGTTAAAGAAATTAAGCGTTATTTACTTATCGGGGCTGTGAGTTACGATATGCCGTCTTACGAATATTCTTTTGCGAATTTTTGTTCAATGAGCGGATACGATAGCACTAAAACCGACGAGTACGAAGGCGTTTTTGCTTGGACGGTATATTATTACGCACAAAATCATTCGGACGGTAGCAAAGACGGTCTTGTTGGATTAGCACCGCAAAATTACGACTTTGAATATACGGTTCGTATTTACAATTCAACTTCGGTAGATTGTATAGACTTGTCCGACGACGGTGACTATACGCTAAGTCAAGAAACACAAGAAGAACTTATTAAAACGTTGCAAACGCTCTCTCCAAAAACAATCAAATTTGATACCTGCAATCATATTTACGATACGGTTGTTGTTTTTACCGATTCTCAGACCGGCACAGATACCGTTTTGATGATTGACGGCAAAAATTCTTTTGTGAAATATAAAAGCAAAAATAAATTGGTTTATTCCGATTATTCTGACGATTTTGCAAAAATCATAAATTCGGTGAAACAGGGTTAAAATATTTATAAATTTATTGACAAATTAATTCAATTTAAAGTGCACATTATATAAAAATATCATCGGTTAAATTTAACCGATGATATTTTTGTTTAATACTTAATTATTGTTATCTACGTATTCGCTATAAATTTCAACGAATTTTTCGTATTTTTCTTCACCGTTTTCTACGGTATAAAAAACTTCGAAATTATCGCTTTCATAACAGCAAGAACCGTTTTCATAAATTGCGAAAACGCCTAAAGTGGTCATACTTTCATCGTAAAGACACATATAAAAATACGATTCACCCATCTCGCCGGTGGCTTCTTCGCTTATTTCAAGGTCACGGTAAGTATCCCATAATTTTTGAGCAAAGTCGGCATCGTCAATGGTGTCCTCATCGGTTACGCCGTTTACACTTTGCACAACTCGTACGCCGGTGGGCTTAAAATTTGCAAGTTCATCATTTTCAGCACAACCTACAAAGCATAAGGTTAAAACCAATACCAATAAAATTGCACTTAATTTTTTTACTGTTTTCATACGCTATCCTTTCAATTGGGCAAAATTTTGGTTATTAATATCAAGCCAAAAAATACTGCCCTAAAATACGGAGCCGCGTGCATTTTTTAAATCCGTATTTATTAATAGTTTTTATTTTTTTTAATTTAGACGCGTTTTGCATATCACGGTACGAACGTATAATTTTATACTGCAAATCGCTTAATTGCCCCTCGTAACGTTCAAGCAGAGCGTTTGCCTGCGTATAGGTGGCGTTGTAATTTTCTTGCACTTGCGAAAGCGTGGCAAGTTTTCGCTTGATTAACGCCACACCGTAAGATGCCTTTGCCCCTACCTGATTGCCTGCGTGTTGGCGGTAGAGCATTGTAGGTTGGTTTAAACAAACTATTTTACCGAACAACGCCGCTGTTAGTGCCAACCACCAATCGTGCATAATGCATTGCTGCGGTATTTGACTGCATTTTTGTTTTAAAGCACGGTTTACCATTACGGTGCAACCCGTAACGTAATTTTGAACCAACAAATGCCGTAAATCCACCCGCTCCTGTTTTAATTGCTGAAATTCAAAAAAAGAAGGAGAAATTATTTCAAGATTTTGATTTACAACCTTTAAATCGCCGTGCACCAAAACGGGTATTTTACCGCCCTCACCTTCCGCCTTTTGCATAGCGGCAAGCGTTTTTTCTATTTTTTCGGGCAACCAAACGTCGTCTTGGTCGCAAAACATAATGTAGTCATCATCTACATTGCGGTAGAGTTCAGCAAAATTAAGTTTTGCACTTTTAGTGGGTTCACCCGTAATTTTGAATATTTTTTGCGGATATTTTTCACAATAATAATCAATTATATCGGGCGAAGTATCGGTTGAGCCGTCATCACGTATGGCAATTTTAAAATCTTGATACGTTTGAGAAATCAATGAATTTATCTGTTCTTTTAAATAATGTTCGCCATTATAAACAGCAAGCAAAACGGTTATCATTTTTTAATCCTTTCAACCGAGCAGGCAAATTATCTGTTATTTAAACGTGAGTTGATGTTGCTGTTTGTATCTTGTGAAGTGTCATCATCGGAATCGTAAACATCACCCTTGTAAGAGTTAACGTATATTCTTACAATTTCTTCGGTGCTTACGTTTGATTTATACTCAGGTGACTGTTCAAGCACCATACCGGGTTCCGAATCGGGATCGTACTTTTCAACAACCTCAATATTTTCATACAAAAAGCCTTGTTTAAGCAGTTCTAACTTAGCACTTAATTCATCAATTCCGACTACGTTTGCAATAGAAACTTCTTTAGGACCTAAACTAATAACAAGTTGTATTTCGGTTTCGTTTTCAACCTGTTTGCCGGGTTCTACAGACTGGCTGCAAATTGTACCGCGTTGATATTTATCGGAATATTCTTTATCAACTATGGTAAATTTAAAGCGTTCGTATGCGTTTTCGGAATCTTCGGAAAGTTCATAATAATATTTGCCCTTAACATCGGGTACATCATATAAAATTGTAGACTCAACCGCATCGGGATCAACATCACCTATAGAGGGTACATCTGGCATTGATATTACTTCGGAAGGATTGTTAAGCATATCATCTTTGCCGAAAATGCTGTCTTTAAAAACGGTAAAGCACAAAACAATACCTATTACCAAAAATATTGCCGCCGTTACTCCGCATGAAATTGCGGCGTATTTTACACCGTTTCCGCCTTTGGCACGTTTTTGCGGTTCTTTTTTTGATGCTTGATTGCGTGCATTATCACGCGAAGCGGATTTACGCATATTTTCTAAAGTTTCGCCGTATACCAACTCGTTTTTGAAAACATCAATATCGGGCGTTCTTGAAGCAACATTTATTTGCAAACCGTTTGCAATAGCAACCAAAACCTGACGCGGAAGTTCATCGGCAAATTTTGCAGGTATTGTAAGGCTGTCATTTTGAAGTCGAGTTTCGGCAGAGGGCGGAACTGTGCCTATTAAAATTCTGAAAAGTGTTGCACTTAAAGCGTAAACATCGCTGTAAACACCTACCGAATAATCGGATTTACCGTACTGTTCGGGTGCGGCGTATCCGTTAAAAAGTTGTGCTGAACTGTCAGAACTTGCCTTACGCAAACGCGGAATACAAATACCTGTTATTCGCAATTTGCCGTCACGACCTACCAAAATAGTTTCGGGCGATATACCGCCGTGAACTATACCAAGGTCATGCAAACCCTTAATTGTATCTATTAACGGCAAAAGTAAGGGGCGAGCCTGCTCCCAACGTAAGTTGCCGCCGTTTCTTTCAAGAAAACTTTGCATTGTAATGCCGGATATAATTTGTGTAACGGCATATACGGTTCCGTTTTCTTCAAAAACGGTTTTAACAGGTATTATTGACGGCAATTTAGCCGATGCAAATTTTTTATTTAACTCAATAAAATCAATAAGACCTTCGTTAAAAACAAATTCGTTGCCCTGCGTTACAGATACGGTTTTATCGGGATTACGTACGGCTGTTTCACTTGGAAAATACTCTTTAATATGCACCGCCGTGTCAGAAGAATTATCCCACGCGAGATATGTTATTCCCTCAACGTTGCGTGATATTGCCGTGCCGATTAAAAAGCGTTCCGAAAGCAAAAATCTTACAGGCAAACAATCTTTGTCATTTTGAGTTGCCGCATCATAACCGCATATACTGCAAATTTTTTCGCCGCCGTTGTCATTCATACAACCTGGGCATAGTCTGTCGGTATTTATCATAACGACCTCCAAATATTATTGAAATAATTTGTTATAACATTTACAAACTAATTTATTATATCACACATTAATCTAAATTACAAGTTATAGGTTTACAACATTATGTGTAGGTTTACAATAGAAGTGTTACAGAATTGAATAAAAAAGTGTGACGAATGGGGAATCCTGTATTACAGTTAAGTTGACAGCACAAAACAGACAGTACCTAATTGCTTAGATACTGTCTGTGTTTTTATTTATTGAGTTTTAGATTAAATTCAAACTCCGGTATGCGGCTTAACTAC
>CAZUYL010000064.1:0-7983 GCA_964624945.1 uncultured Ruminococcus sp.
ATATTGATAACACTAAAATAATATGATAAAATAATCTTGTTTATTTTTGGGGGGATGTAATATGAAAAAACTTTCAAATAAATTGAAAATTATTTTGTGCATATCGGCAGCCGTTTTTTTAGGGCTTGCGGCGGCTGTTATTTTTACTTTTTCTGTTTTAAAAAACAAAGCAAAAGATGTTTTTAATGAGTACAGTTATTTAGTTTATTCGGTAGTTGATACCGTAAGTGATATTACTGTTTCGGTTGAAGATTTTCCGCAGGAGGAAATTCCCTTTACCGTAACATCACCGTCTAAATCGGGTATCACCGTTACCGAACCGCTTTTTACAATTACGGGGACAAGCAATCCCGAAAAACCGCTTTTTGTAAACGGTAACGAGGTTTCACGTATAGAAAGCGGTGAATTTTCGTTTGATGTTACGCTTTCAGTCGGCAAAAATACCTTTGTTTTTGAGAGCGGAGAGTATATTGCAACGTATACGGTAAACTATAAATTCACTGTAATTAATGCATATGCACCCTATAAAAAGCAGAGTTATGAAGCAGGCTCATCATTTGTGGCAACCGCTTGTGCACGTGTTAATTCAAGTTCGGTTACGGCGGTTTTTAACGGACAAACCGTAAATCTTTTACCGCAACCGCATAACGACGGTGACGAATTTATAAATTTTTCAGGCACGTTTACATTGCCTACAGGCAACGATGCCGACCTTAATCTCGGCAAAATAAAATTTACCGCCGTTTGTGACGGCATTAGCGAAAGTTATAGTTCTGCCGATATAATCTGCCTTAGAGACCCTGCGGTTGACCGTTCGCAAATAGTTGAAATTATTACAGAACAAGCCGAAACATTTGACGGCAATACAACCGATAACGCTTCACGCCCTACCAACAGTTATTTGCCTAAAGGCACGGTGGATTATAAAGTGGGCGGTATAGTTTACGATGCCGACAGCGGCAACAGTTATTATAATCTGCGTTGCGGAAAGCGTGTTTATATAACCAAAAAAGATCCGCCGAATGTTAGCAATACCGCCGTTGCAACTTTGCATCAGGGCGAGTTACCCGAATATAACAACATAACGCTCGGCAGCATTTCACAAAGCGGAAATCATACCTATTTTACATTTGATACCGATTGGAAAGCACCTTTTTCGGTTGAAATATCACCGCAAAATTATAATAACCCTGCCAAACGCGATTATACGGTAGCGGCGGCTACATACAGTTATGTTGATATAAAATTCTTTTATTCGCAAACGGTAAGCGGCACTTTTGATTTAAGTGGTAATCCACTTTTCGGTTCGCACGAAATTTTCGCGGCTGAAGACGGTTATATTTTGAGATTACATCTGAATTCAACGGGTGCATTTTACGGTTGGAACGCTGAATACAACGCTAACGGTCAGTTAGTTTTTGAATTTTTAAATCCGCCTAAAGTAAACGCTCTAAACGATTTAACGGGACTGAAAATTGTAATCGATGTAGGTCACGGCGGAATAGATACAGGTGCTTTAGGTTTGAGGCCTCAAACCAACTCCGAAAAAGAACGCAACTTAAATTTGGCACTTTATTTAAAAGCAGAACTTGAAAATTACGGTGCCACGGTTATAATGTCACGCACGTCTGATGTGGCAATGTCGGCTGACAGCAGGTGTAATTTTTTAAGACGTCAAGGAGCCGACCTGTGCATATCTATACACCACGATTCAAGTGTATCGTCTTCGGCAAACGGCGGCAGTATATACTGTTTTAACGCTTTTTCGGACAGAGCAACAAAATGTGTGTTTGACCGCACATTGTCGGGGAATTTTTACAAGGTTACCAATAAGGGTTGGCATTATTTTTATTTGGCACGTGTAACCGCTTGCCCTGTGGTGCTTACCGAAAACGGATTTATTTCAAATCCGACAGATTTTTCGGGCATAGTTGACGAAAATACAAATATTTTAAAGGCACGGGCTATAACCGACGGAATACTTGATTATTTTAATGCTTTTGTGCAATAAAACAGTTGCAAAAAATGTTTGCAACCTTTATAATAATATAGAATGAAATTATTATGTAATATTATAGGTGATATAATGGCTAAACAGGAAAAATTAGTTAAATCAATTACTTCTATGGATGAAGATTTTGCAAAATGGTACACCGATGTGTGTATTAAAGCAGAACTTATTGATTATGCATCGGTTAAAGGTTGTATGATTATACGACCTTACGGTTATGCTATTTGGGAGAATATTCAGCATATTATGGACGGTATGTTTAAAGAACTCGGTCACGAAAATGTTTATATGCCGCTGTTTATACCCGAAAGTCTTTTACAAAAGGAAAAGGACCACGTTGAAGGTTTTGCACCCGAAGTTGCGTGGGTAACACACGGCGGTGAAGAAAAGTTAGAGGAGCGTATGTGCGTTCGCCCTACTTCCGAAACACTTTTCTGCGACCACTTTAAAAATATAGTACACTCTTACCGTGACTTGCCTAAACTTTATAATCAATGGTGCAACGTTGTCCGTTGGGAAAAAACCACACGTCCGTTCTTGCGTTCACGTGAATTTTTATGGCAAGAAGGTCATACCTTGCACGCAACTGCCGATGAGGCACGCAAAGAGACCGAGCAAATGCTTAATCTTTATGCACGTTTTGCTGAAGAAGCACTTGCTATGCCTGTTGTAAAGGGTCAAAAAACCGATAAAGAGCGTTTTGCAGGTGCCGAAGCCACATACACTATTGAGGCTTTAATGCATGACGGTAAGGCTCTCCAAAGCGGAACATCACACTATTTCGGTGACGGTTTTTCACGTGCATTTGACGTGCAATACACCGATAAAGAAAACAAACCGGTTCATCCGTTCCAAACTTCTTGGGGTACTACCACACGTCTTATAGGTGCGGTTATTATGACTCACGGTGATGATAACGGCCTTGTTTTACCGCCTGCAATAGCACCTATTCAGGTAGTAATTGTGCCTGTAGCATCACACAAAGAGGGCGTACTTGAAAAAGCAGATGAAGTTTGCGAAAATCTTAAAAAAGTTTGCCGTGTAAAACTTGATAACAGCGATCAAACTCCCGGTTGGAAATTTGCTGAATATGAAATGAAGGGTGTGCCGCTTCGCATTGAAATAGGCCCACGTGATATTGAAAACAATCAATGTGTTGTAGTTCGCCGTGACAACCGCGAGAAAATTTTTGTAAACCTTGACGAACTCGAAAGCCGTATTCCCGAATTGCTTAAAGAATATCACGATGCACTTTACAACCGTGCATTAGAACGCCGCACAAATATGACTTATGATGCTAAAAATCTTGACGAAATTAAAGAAATTGCCGAAACAAAACCCGGTTTTATACGTGCTATGTGGTGCGGTGACCGTGAGTGCGAAGACAAGTTGAAAGAGGTTGCAGGCATTACATCACGTTGCATACCTTTTGAACAGGAACATATTGGTGATACCTGTGTTTGTTGCGGTAAAAAAGCCGATAAGATGTTATATTGGGGAAAGGCATACTAATTTATGAGAAAAACAAAAATTGTTTGTACAATAGGTCCTGCTTGTGAAAATGTAGAAACACTTAAAAAAATGTGTTTGGCGGGTATGAATGTTGCACGTCTTAACTTTTCACACGGAACACACGAAGAACATTTAAAAAAGATTGAACTTGTAAAATCTGTTCGTGAAAATTTAGATTTACCGATAGCAATTTTGCTTGATACAAAAGGTCCGGAATATCGCATAAAAACCTTCGAAAACGGTAAAATTGATTTAAACGAGGGCGACACCTTTGCTTTTACTACCGAAGATATAATCGGCAACGGTGAAAGGGTAAGCGTTACCTACAAAGGTTTATGTGACGAAATGTCGGTGGGTGACCGCATTTTGCTTAATAACGGTTTGTTGATTTTTGAGGTTGAAAAGGTTTCTAAACCCGAAGTTATATGTAAAGTTATTGCAGGGGGCGAACTTTCAGACCGCAAGAGTATGGCGTTCCCCGGCAAAGTGTTAAAACAAAAATATTTAAGTGAGCAAGACAAGGCGGATATTAAATTCGGTCTTGATAACGATGTTGATTTTATTGCGTGTTCGTTTGTTTCAAACGCACAGGATTTACGCGATGTAAAGGCTTATATAAATGAAATTGAGCCAAACACACGTGTAAGTCTTATTGCAAAAATCGAAAACCGTTCGGGTGTTGAAAATATCGAAGAAATCTGCTCCGAATGTGACGGCATTATGATAGGCCGCGGTGATATGGGCGTTGAAATTCCGTTTGAAGAATTGCCCGATATTCAAAAGAAACTTATAACAAAATGCCGTTTGCTTGGCAAACGAGTAATTACCGCCACCGAAATGCTTGAGTCTATGATTAAAAATCCCAGACCTACACGTGCAGAAATAAGCGACGTTGCAAATGCAGTTTACGACGGCACAAGTGCTATAATGCTTTCGGGTGAAACCGCAGCGGGTAAATATCCTGTTTTAACGGTTGAAACCATGGCACGCATTGCCGAACATACCGAAAAGAATATACACTACAACAAACGTTTTTTGCGTTCTGAATTTAAAATCAAAAACATTGTTGATGCACTTTCACACTCGGCTTGTTCAATGGCTATGGATGTTGATGCAAAATGTATTGTTGTTTGCTCGCTTTCGGGTATTACGGCACGTATGGTTTCGCGTTTCCGTCCGCCTATGGATATTATCGGTTTTACTTCAGATGAAAAAACCCGTAGACAGTTGGCACTTTCGTGGGGCATTATTCCTGTTCGCTCTGAAATATATAAATCTACCGATGTACTGTTCTATTCGGCTGTAAATGCAGCCAAAAAACAACTCGGTTTAAATTCGGGCGATAAGGTGCTTATAACAGGCGGCACCACAAATGGTGTTTCAGGCAATACCGATATGATAAAAATTGAAATTGTAGATTAAAAACAAACGCTCCGAAACTTAAATTTTCGGAGCGTTATTTTAAACCGTACAACCAAAACAGAGGAAATAAAAATAGCCCTTGACCGACGTTTCTTTACACGTCTTTTACGGTCAAGGGCTATTTTTGTTCACTCTTGATATCTAACATCTTTTTGTTGTACCTCTCTTTCTTAACTTAGCCTTCTTAAATACTGCTTGAAATCATTTTTTGAGCCATATGCTCTTGTCGTAAAGCGAATATCTTTTATGATTGCGATTTTGTGAAGGCATTTAATATATCAAACACCGATATAAACGTTAAATCTTTTTTAGACTTATTACGTTTAATATCGTAATGTTCAACAAAAAGTCGGTGTCGCATCTCCTTTTTGCAATCATAATATACCATAATGATTCGTATTTTTCAATTCTCAAAATTGCATAAAATTTTTGTTCATAATTTATGCTAAACACAGAAATTTTAAGGACAACACAAAAATTAATTGACTGCCGTTTTGGTATTTGTTATAATTGATTTGTTAGGTGCTTCGCAAAACGGTTTGCGGAGCCTTTTTTGTTTAAATTTAACCGTCGTACATTTTAAATCCGTTGCCTAAAATTTCGGTGGCATCGGTTATAACCGAAAATGCCTTTTCGTCGTATTCTTTTATTATATCAATAATAGGGCCTACTTCATTAATACGAACGCTGCACATAATCATTGTGCGTGGTTGAGATGTGTAACCGCCTTTTACCGATATTTTGGTAACACCTCGGTTTACGGTATCGGTTATTTTTTTGCAAATAATATCGGGCTTGTCGGTAATTATATAAATAATTTTGCCCTTGTCGGCACCGCAAATTAAAAGGTCCATAACACGAGTTGCAACATATATTGCAACTATTGAATACAGGGCACTTTCAACGTTTTTATAAATCAATGAATTTAATATTATTACAGCAAAATCAGATATAAAAATTATTTTGCCGACGCTTAAATGCCTGAATTTTCGGTTTATAAGTTTTGCTATAATATCTACACCGCCCGTTGTGGCACCACGCAGTAAAATTAAACTTAACCCAAAACCCATACTTATTCCGCCAAAAAGTGCAGATAGGGTATTATCGCCCTTAAAAACGGGTAAAATTTTTGCCGATAAATCAAGTACAACAGAAAAAATTATAATAATTGCGGCGGTTTTTAAAATGAATTTTCCGCCTATTTTAATAAAACCTAAAATTAAAATAGGTGCATTTAAAACAAACAACAGCGTGCCGACAGGTATTGTAGTTAAAAAGTTTATAACCGTGGCAATGCCTGTAAAACCGCCCGGTGATATACCGCTCGGATACAAAAATGTATTTACCGCAACGGAATAAACTGCGGCACCTAAAATAAAATATATAATATCGGTTAAAAGTTTTTCGGCTTTAAAATTTTTCATAGATAAAAAACCTCCGCACAAATATTTTGTACGGAGATTTTCGTTAATATACTTTATTGTTCCATATCATATTGAACAATTCTTCGGCACGCTCATTTTGACCGCTGAGGTGCAAAAATCCAAAAAGACATTCAAGACCTGTAGCGGTGTGGTATTCGCCGTTTGAGGCACTTTTAGGCGTGTTGCCTGTATGAAAATTTCTGCCTCGTCTAAAAACCGAAATTTCTTTTTCAGAAAGACTGCCTTCAATTATTTTAAATGCATTTGCCTGTGCCACTGCACTTACGTATTTAACCGAAAGCGAGTGTAAATCACCTGAAGAACGGTTAATTTCGGCTAATTTTGTTCTTACCATAAGTCCGTACACGGCATCACCCACAAAGGCAAGCACCGACGGGCTTAATAAATTTACATTATCCATAAATTGCGGCACCCTTAATCAACAAAATCAAATTCAACGTCATAAACGCTTACGGTATCGCCCTCTTGAATACCTGCTTTTCTAAGGGCGTCAATTATGCCTGTTTGACGCATTACACGTTCAAAATATTGCAACGATTCGTAATCGTCGGGGTCTACGGTATTCATAACGTCCATAATCCAAGGTGCATCTTCAACAAAATATACACCGTCGCAAACGCGAATATTGAATGTACGTTTTTTGCTTGCCGTTAAATCTATTTGCGGTTTAGGTTCGGCTTCGTAAACCTTTATTGCGGGCAATTTTGAAAGTTGGCTTGCCACATAGTTTATAACCGCCTGTGTGCCTTCGGCAATAGCCGCCATAGCAGGAAAGAATTTATAACCTTTTTCTTCAAAGTATTTAGCGTATTTTTCTATGTCTTCTTCGTCACAAAGGTCGCATTTATTACCAACAACTATTTGCGGACGTTTTATAAGTTCTTCACTGAAAGCCGAAAGTTCGGCGTTAATTTTTTCAAAATCGTCAATCGGGTCACGGCCTTCGCTGCCTGAAATATCCAAAACGTGAACTAACATACGGCAACGTTCAACGTGGCGTAAAAATTCGTGACCTAAGCCTATACCTTCACTGGCACCCTCAATGAGTCCGGGTATATCAGCCATAACAAATGAACTGCCTTCACCCATACTTATTACGCCTAAAACAGGGGTAAGGGTAGTAAAGT
The DNA here is from genome assembly GCA_964624945.1 of uncultured Ruminococcus sp. Lineage (GTDB taxonomy): Bacteria > Bacillota > Clostridia > Oscillospirales > Acutalibacteraceae > UBA737. The sequence goes on from CAZUYL010000064.1 coordinate 7,518, forward strand.
GGTAATTGGCAATATTCGGTTTTGCCTGACTTACAACCGACAAAAAGGTAGATTTACCAACATTGGGGAACCCGATTAATCCGACATCGGCAAGAAGTTTGAGTTCAAGTGTTACATCAAGTTCTTCACCGGGGTTTCCGCTTTTGGCAAAACGCGGTATTTGGCGTGTTGATGTGGCAAAATGTGTGTTGCCCCAACCACCGTTACCGCCTTTGGCAATAACTACGGGTTCATTGTTTGAAATATCGGCGATTATTCTGCCGCTTTCGGTCTCTTTTACAACTGTACCGCGTGGCACCTTTATTATAAGTGCAGGTGCTTTTTTACCGCTGCAACGGCCTGCTTTACCGTTTTCACCGTTTTCGGCACAGTATTTACGCTTGTATCTGAAATCGGCAAGGGTAGATAGATTATCGTCTACTTGAAAAATTATATCTCCGCCTCTGCCACCATCACCGCCGTCGGG
>CAZUYL010000065.1:0-7810 GCA_964624945.1 uncultured Ruminococcus sp.
ATAGCGGGTGGTTGTCTGTTTCGTGCGTCCCGCACTCAACCGGCTAAAGCCTTAAGATAAACGACCGACCATCAAATTATGGTCGGTCGTTTGTATATCGTTATTCTTTGACGTTTTTACAAGTGTCGTCCTCGTACACCGTTTTATTGTAGTAATTGCACCAGTATATGTTCATATATCTTATTATGACATTCAATGACACACTTATTACGTATTTTTACCATAATTGTTTGAAATTAAACTTGATTTACACCGTTAAAAAATCCCCTTAAACGATTGCAAAAGTGTAATTTTTGTGCTATTATAAATTAAATATAATCATATAAGTATTAGAGGTGTAACCTATGAGAATTATTTTGGCATCTAAATCTCCACGCAGAAAAGACCTTTTAAATTTGCTTGGTTTAAATTTTGAAGTAATAACAGCCGATATTGATGAAACCATAAATTTAAAACTACCTGTTTGTGACGAAGTTGCACGGCTTAGTTTTCAAAAAGCCAAAAAAGTTGCCGAAACGGTTGACAAAAACGATTTAATTATATCCGCCGATACGGTGGTTGAATTTAACGGTTCGCTGTTGGGCAAACCTAAAGATCGGAAAGATGCATTTAATATGCTCTCATCACTCTCAGGGCATACCCACAGTGTTTTAACTGCGGTTACCGTATTACAGGGTGACAAACGCTTAACCGAAATTGTAATAACAGGTGTCACATTTGCAAATATGGAAAAAGATGAAATTAATTCTTATATAGAAACAGGCGAACCTATGGACAAAGCAGGTGCCTACGGTATACAGGGCAAAGCCGCAAAATTTGTACGCGGTATAGAGGGCGATTATTACAACGTTGTAGGTCTGCCACTTTCAACCCTTTACACCATGCTTAAACAATTCGATGTTAACCTTTAATCACGGAGGAACGATATGTCAGCTAAAATTACACGTTTTTCAAACGGAGCCGACGGCGTATTTATTAAAAACGACCGTTTTAACACAACCCTTGTTACATTTAATTTTTATCTGCCTTTAGCACGCAACACAGCGGCTCAATACGCCTTGTTGCCGTTTATACTTACAACCTGCAGCAAAAATTATCCTGATTTTTCAAAACTCAACTTTAAACTTGCAAAACTTTACGGTGCTAATCTTTCTGCATCGGCTGAAAAAATCGGCGATTTTCAACTCATAAAAATAGGTGTATCTGTAATTGATGACCGCTACACCCTCGATGGCGAATCACTTTGCGATTCGGCACTCGACCTATTGTGTCAACTCATCTTTGAACCCAACGTGCAAAACGGTGCTTTTACCGACGAAGACACAGCACGTGAAAAACGCAAGGCGATTGAACACATAAAAAGCGAACTCGGTGAAAAACGCATATATGCAAAAAACAGATTAATTGAAGAAATGTATAAAAACGATGCTTACGGAACCGCAAAATGCGGAACTATAGAAGATGTTGAAGCAATAAACGGCAACGTTTTATACAATGCATGGGTAAAAATGCTATCCGAAGCGTATATACGTGTAAACGTTGTTTCACGCAATATGCCATCAAAATTTTTTGATAAAATTTCAGAAAAACTAACCGCTTTTGACCGCAAAAACATTGTTGATTTCACTAAAAGCAAACCCACTGAAAAGGCATCACAAGTAAATACTGTTACCGAAAAAATGGATATTGCACAGGGTAAACTTGTTATGGGCTTTTCAAGTGAAACCTGCGGCACTGAAGAAAAAAACGTTGCCTTAGGCGTTATGTGTGATATTTTCGGAGGCGGACCTTATTCAAGGCTTTTTACAAATGTTCGCGAAAAAATGAGTTTGTGTTATTATTGCTCGGCATCTGCCGAAAAAAATAAGGGCTTAATAACCGTTTCAAGCGGTGTTGAAAAAGATAACGTTGAAAAGGCACAAGCCGAAATTTTAAATCAACTTGAAATTATAAAACGCGGTGAATTCAGCGACAGCGAATTTGACTCTTCAATAAAAAGCATTACCGACTCGCTTAAATCTTATAATGACAGCCAATATTTAATTGATTTATGGTATTCGGTAAAAATATTTAAAGATTCTCTGCTAACACCCGAAGAAACGGCAGATTTAGTAGGTGCCGTTACCCGTGACGATGTAATTAACGTGGCACGCGGCATTAATTTGCACACGGTTTACAGACTTTTACCCCAAGGAGTGTGAATAAAATGAAAAAACAGTTTTTTGAAGGTTTTGCCGATGAAGGCTACCTTAAAACCACGCTTGACAGCGGTCTTACCGTATATTTGATGGAAAAATCGCAATACGCTTCAAGTTATGCCATTTTCGGAACAAAATACGGTTCTATTGACACGCGTTTTTCAAAAGACGGCGGTGAAGAAATCAACGTGCCCGAAGGCATTGCACACTACCTTGAACACAAACTTTTTGAAAGTGAAGACGGCGACGCCTTTACAAAATACGCCGAAACAGGGGCGTCTGCCAATGCGTTTACATCTTTTGACCGCACCTGTTACCTGTTTTCTTGCAGCGATAAGTTTTACGAAAATTTAGACATATTGCTAAACTTTGTTCAAAATCCGTATTTCACAGCCGAAAACGTTCAAAAAGAGCAAGGCATAATTGGTCAGGAAATCAGAATGTATGATGACAACCCCTGTTGGTGTGTGCTGTTTAATTTATTAAAAGCAATGTACATCAACCACCCCGTACGCATAGATATTGCAGGCACTACCGAAAGCATTGCCGAAATAAATGCCGATTTACTTTACAAATGTTACGAAACGTTTTACAATCCGTCAAATATGTTTATTTGTATTGTGGGTAATATTGACATTGACAAAACTTTAAAACAGATTGAAAGTTCGGTTGTAGATCGCAGGTCGGTTGAAATTACACGCGGAACTTTTGAAGAACCCGAAAATGTTCAAAAAAATTATGTCGAACAAAAACTCGCCGTAAATATGCCTATGTTCTGTTTCGGTTACAAGCAAAAAATCGGTTCACCGTTTCGACGTTTAAAAAGTAAAATATGCGTTAATATGTTGCTTGAAATAATATGCGGTGACGCTTCTCCCCTTTACGCACGCCTTATGAAAGAGGGGCTCATCAATGACGATTTTGGCAGCGAATATTTTTACGGTAACGGCTATGCCGCTGTAATTTTTGAGGGTGAATCGGTTAATCCGCAACGTGTTGCCGAAGAAATAAAAGCAGAAATTGACCGCCTTCGCGTTGAGGGTATTGACAAAAAACTTTTTTCGGCTATTAAATGCAGTATGTACGGTAATGCCGTTCGCACCTTCAACAATGTTGAAGGTCTTGCAATGAAACTTACCGAATGTGCCATAGCCGATTACGATTTGTTTGAAGAAATCAAACTGCTTAAAACCGTAAGTTACGACGATGTGTTAAAAAGACTTGACGTTTTTTGTGATGAAAACTCAGTACTTTCGGTAATAAATCCTTTGGAGGAATAATTATGACTTACGATGTTACAATATTCGGTATTCATTTAACTATAAATCCGATTGCGTTTACAATACCCATAGGCAACGGTCACCCTGTATATTGGTACGGAATTATAATTGCCACAGGCTTTATGCTGGCGATTTTATACGGCATAAAAAATGCTGAACGTTTTAACGTTAATGTTGATAAAATGCTTGATGTAATTCTTGTTACAACACCTGTATCTATAATTTGTGCCAGAGCCTACTACGTTATTTTTGACGGCGAAAAATTAGAACATTTTACCGACTTTTTCAGTTTTTCGGGAATTGCAATATACGGTTCGGTTATAGGTGCCTTTACCTGCGGTGCTGTTATGTGCAAAATTAAAAAGATTAAAGTTTTCGATATGTTCGATTTAGCGGCAACCGCTTTTCTTATAGGTCAAGGAATAGGCAGATGGGGCAACTTCACCAATCAAGAAGCGTACGGTGCTTTTACAGGCAGCACTTGGTGGGGTATGCAAAGCAACCGCACCATAAGTGAAATGGGCGGCACAGGTCTTGTTCACCCCTGCTTTTTGTATGAATCAATATGGTGCATAATTGGATTTTTTGTTCTTAATCATTTTTCAAAAAAGCGTCATTTCAGTGGTGAAATCACCTTAATGTACTGCATTTGGTACGGTTTTGAACGTTCAATTATTGAAAATCTGCGTACCGACAGTCTTATGATTGGCAATTTGCGTGTTTCGGTTTTGGTTTCGGTAGTAATTTTTATTGCGGCATTAGTTACACTTATAACTGTACGCAAAAAGCAAAAAGAAACCGTAAAGGGCGGTACTTATCAAGCCGTATTTGAAACCGATGATGATTCCGATATTCAAAGCACCGATATAGATATTGAAGACAACATAAACGAAATTTCACAAGAGGTAAATCAAAATGAGTAACATAATAGACGGCAAAGTGGTATCCGCCGCAGTTAAAGAACGTGTTAAAGTCGAAGTTGAAACCCTAAAAAAACAGGGTGTTGACGTATGCCTTGCCGTAATTCTTGTAGGCAATGACCCTGCATCGCAAATATACGTTGCAAATAAAAAGAAAGCCTGCGAGCAGTTGGGTATTATTTCAAAAGAATATATTTTGCCCGAAAACACCACCCAAGACGAACTTTTACAACTTATTGAAAAATTAAATGCCGACTCTACCGTAAACGGAATTTTATGTCAGTTACCGTTACCTAAAAATCTTGACGAAAAAGCCGTAATTTCGGCAATAAATCCTATTAAAGACGTTGACGCCTTTCACCCTGTTAATGTAGGCAAAATTATGATAGGCGATTACGACTTTTTACCCTGCACACCCGCAGGCGTTATGGAAATGCTTGATTACTACAACATAGATATCAATTCAAAAGAATGTGTGGTAATAGGGCGTTCAAACATAGTTGGCAAACCTATGGCAATGCTTTTGTTACATAAAAACGGAACGGTTACAATCTGCCATTCAAGAACAAAAAATTTAGCCGCGGTAACCTCAAAGGCAGATATTCTTGTAGCGGCGGTAGGCAAAGCAAAATTTGTTACTGCCGATATGGTAAAAGACGGTGCGGTTGTAATTGATGTTGGTATGAACCGTGCCGACGGTAAACTTTGCGGTGATGTAGATTTTGATGCAGTAAGCCAAAAAGCATCATACATAACACCTGTTCCCGGCGGCGTAGGGCCTATGACAATAGCCGTTTTAATGCAAAACACACTTACAGCGGCAAAAAAACAAAACAATATATTCTGACTCAACGGGTGATTATTTGAAAAACAAAATTTTAACGTTAACTGTTGTTGCGTTACTGATATTATCGGTCTTTTCAATTACGGTTTGTGCTGCCGATGTTAACTTTACCGTTGTATCGGGCAATAATTTTACATCAGCTTACAAAGGCGATGATTTATCGGGTGTAGCATCAAAATTAGATATGTCGGCAGAGGAACTGTCAACATATTTTAAAGAAAACAATCTTTTGTATTTTGCTGTGTCCGACGATAAACAAACACAAATCAAATTGTCGGCTTTTACCGATAATTTTTCTTCGGTAGTTAACGATATTTCATATTTAAGTGATAAACAACTTGACGAATTTATAAATTCCGTCAGTAACGACAACTCCAATAACTGCAACGTTGTATTAAACAATAACCGCAAATTCATACAAACGCAGAGCACACGTGCCGATAGCGGCGGCACATACACCGTTACGCAATATATAACCATTTGCAATAATCAAACATTTTATTTTGTAGGTTATAACGAGGGCGAAACAACATCACCCGATATAGTTAATGCATTTAACGGTTTTTCGCTTACAAAAGTATCCGACAAAACTGCCGAAAAATCAAGCAATTTTGTGCTTATTGCAATAATAGTTTTGACTGCGACATTTTTTGTATTGGCTGTAATTATGATAATAGGTATTTTAAAGCGGGTAATACGAAATAAAGGTTGCACTGCAGATGAGCATGATGCCTAATTTACAACAATATAAACCAAATAAACTTTTACATAAAAAGTACTGCAAGGTTCACCACCCCCGGCAGTACTTTTTGTTTTTATATTAAAAGTGTAAAAAGCAAATAAGCAAAATGTATGCAAGTCCGTAATATGCTACTACCGATATTAAATCGTTAAGTGTTGTAATAAGCGGCCCCGATGCCACCGCAGGATCAATTTTAATTTTTTTAAACAACAGCGGCACCACGGTTCCTATTACGCTTGACAGCATTATTGCAAGCAACAACGCAACACTTACACAAGCCGAAACAGACACGGAAAACAGTATTTTTTGTGATTTTATAAGCACCATATATGCACAAACCGTAAAGAATGAAAGCATTGCCAAAAATCCGCCGTTTAAAAGTCCTATTTTTGCTTCTTTTTTAATAAGATAAATTTTTTGACTACGACTTAACTGCTCATCGGCTAAAATACGTATGGTAACCGCCAACGACTGCGTGCCCGAATTACCTGCCATATCTAAAACAAGCGACTGAAAACTTACAATTATTGCAAGATGTGCCACAACACTTTCAAACGCACCCACAACGCTCGACACCAATAATCCGAGTCCTAACAAAACAATAAGCCACGGCAAACGTTTTTTAATGCTCTTTTTTACGGGTTCGGTTAAATCCTCTTCTTCTGAAAGACCAGCAAGTTTTGCGTAATCGTCACCGATTATATCATCAATTAAAAGTGCAATATCTTGTGAAGTTAAAACACCTATTAGGCGGTTGTCGGCATCTAAAATCGGTATTGAATCTTCAGAATAATCTTTTATTCGCTCTACGCATTCATCAACATTTTCGTATACGTATAAATACGGATATGATGTTACGGTTATTTCTGAAAGTTTGGTGTTTTCACGGGCAATTATTAAATTCTTTAAATCAATAGCACCCACAAATATGCCATTGTTTTCGGTTACGTATATTGTAGAAATATTATCGTTCTCGGCGGCTTGCTCAACCAAACTTTTCATTGCTTGTTTGACATTTAAACCTTTAGAAATGCTTATAAAATTTGTAGTCATTTTACTGCCTATTTGATTTTCATCAAAAGCATCAAACATCAAAATTTCTTGCTTGGTATCTTTTTTAATAAGGCTGTCAATTAAGTCGCGTTTTTGTTTTGTAAGGCTGTCAAGATATTCGAGTGCAACAGACGTTTCGAATTTTTCAAGTACTGCCGTTTGCCGCTTAATATCAAGTTCAGCAACGTATTGATTGCAGTTTTCGGAATACTCTAACACATCACTTAAAGTGTCGGTATCTAAAATTTCAAAAAGCATTGCCCTTTCGGGTTTGCTTAGCATTTCAAGTGCCGCTGCAATATCATTTTCGTGATAAGCGGCTATGTTTTCTTCCAACTTTTCGGATTTAAAACCGTCCCTTATAAGATTTACAATTTCGGTTTTATAATCGGGATGTTTTATAATTTTTTTGTTTTCAAATTTCATTGTCGCATTCTCCTTTACTTATAAACAACTTTAGGTAAAGGCAGTTTGCAAAAATTAAATAAAGGCAAAAAAACCGTTGCCGTTTATTCATTTACTACTGCATTTACCCTAACAAATTGCAGAGTTGCTGAAAACGACAACGGTATTTGATATATACAAATGCACTAAAACACAGACGGTTTACAGTAATAAACAGTCCTGCCTATATATAAATATGTTGCCGCTGATATTACTGCCACTACTGCCGTCCATAATTTCACCTCACGTTTAATTTTAATTTGCTTAAATTATATATTATACATTTTAAATAATCAATTAAAAAAATATTAACATTGTTTAAATTATAT
>CAZUYL010000066.1:0-7622 GCA_964624945.1 uncultured Ruminococcus sp.
GTGTTACATATGACACACTCGGCGTAGTTGTTACGTGTAAAATATAGGCATCACCGCCTGAAGAAATAATGCCCGAACACAAAGCGTATTCAAGCATATAACTTGAACGGCGTGTATCTTTACCTATAACAATACGCGATTTACCGTTTTTGTTTTTTTGTGAATTGAAATACCAACCTAAAAATCTGCCGATTTTATATGCGTGTTCGGCAGTTAAATTTACGTTTACCTCACCCCTGAAACCGTCGGTACCGAAATATTTGTTTTTCATAAAAAAGCACCCTCTTTCGCATAATATTATGCGAAAAAAGGTGCAATAAATACGGATTATTGAAATTTATTTAACTTTCAACCGTTGCGGTTTGCAAAAATGTATTTATATCAAACACCTGCAAACCTTTTTGTGAAACAAGATAAAAATTATCGTTTATAAACAAACCGCGTATATCGTAATCAAATTTAATTTCGGTTTCAAGTACTGCCACACGGTTAAATGCTCCGTCTTTATGTTCATAAAGCATATATTTAACATTGCCGTAACTATCTTCAGCGGCAAAACCTATTAAATTTTTGCTTTTGAACACAAGCATTGCTTTGTGGTTATACAGTGCGGGCGAATCATAATAACCATCTATAACGGTTTTATCTTGCTCGGTAACGTTTTGAGGATTAGACACATCAAACATAGAAAGTTTTAAAAATGATGTTCTGCCTGTGTTTTCATCGGCTTCCATACCGAAGCCTAAAAGCATACCGTCGCCGTAAGGGTACATATACTCCGAAAAGCCCGATATTTTAAGTTCGCCTAAAATTTTAGGATTTTTAGGGTCTGATAAATCTGCACTGAAAAGCGGATCGGTTTGCCTAAATGTTACAAAGTAAGCAATGTCACCCATAAAACGAACCGAATAAACACGCTCGCCCTCGGCTAAATTTTCGATTGAACTAACGGTTTTAAGGTCAGAGTCAAGCACGGTGAGTTTTGCCGAAGTTTTGCTGCTGTATGAAACTACTTCCTCTTCGGTATTGGCAAATTTTTGCTTTGTTTCAACCGTTTTTGTAACGGTGGTAACGAATCGAAAATAACCGTTGTATTCATCAATAAAGAATTGATTTTCAAGATTACCCTCTACCGTACCTGTTGTTTTGTATTCGATTTTGCCGTTTGAAATTTCAAGTCTTGAAACTACGGTATTGAATTCGGAATTATCGGCACTACGGTCGGAATTGGAATAATAATCGGTATCGGTTAAAATGATATTACCGCTGCTGCAATAAATATTTTCTGTACCGCCTAACAGACTTACAGTATCGGTCATTTTGCCGTTTGCAGAGTTATAGGCACAAATTACGGTGTACGACCTATCGTAAATTTCCTCGCTGTAACGGTAGATGCTGTCTGCCGGAACGGTTGTGCAAACATCATCGGTAACGATTGACGGCACAAAGGTTAACGGATTATTTTTATCTATATTATTTACCGCAATATTGTTTTCGGATATAAGGTATATATAATTGCCGATCATACGTGAAGAATTATACCAACCTTTTTGACTGTTTTTTGATGTCAATTTCGGATTTTGGCGGTCACTTACGTCATAAATCATAACGGTTACATAATTATCATATCCGTATACGGTACAATCATCAATATAAGGCGATGCACTTACGGTATCAGCAGTGGCATCGGTTTCGGTGTTTTTTGCAAGATCGGTTAGGTAATCGTTGGGTTTTAAAATTATAACCTTATCACCATTTAAAAACATATCGCCGTATACCGATTTATAATCGTTGTTTTGAAGCGGCGTACTGCTTAACAAAACCGAATTTTCGCCGTCGGCTTTATAAATATTAAGTTTTCCGTTAAAAATGCTGTAAACATAGTTGCCGTCGGTTTTTACAATATCCGATTCCGAAACGCCCTCAACCTGCTCGGTAGTGTTTGAAAATTCATTGCTGTCGGAACTGTCGCTTGCAGTAGTGCCGTCGGCATCATCAAATTTACCGTTTGATGTAGAACCATTGGCGGTTTCATACTCTTCCATTATTTCGGCATTTTTAGCACCGTAAGCATTTATCCAGTCACCGATACTGAAATCGGGTTTTACCAACTTGTAAATTTCGTCGTACGATTTTGCCACTTTAAGTGTTTTAAATGAATTATCAGGTTTTGTGGCGTTTTTAGGAACAAATACAACACCTAAAACTATTGCCGCACAAACCACACAGGCAAATGCAATTCGCCACGGTATTGCGTTATTTTTTTTTGTGTATTTTTCTTCTTTTGAATTTATTTTGTTTAAAATTTTATTTTTAACTTCAGGACTCGGTTTTATACTGTTCATAGCATCTTTATAATCTTTTTCAAACATTAAGGTCAACTCCTTCAAGCGATATTTTCAACTTTTGCCTTGCACGGCAAAGTTGCGATTTTACAGTTGAGGGTTTAGATTTTAAAATATCCGCAATTTCATCTATACTGTAACCGCAATAATAATGCAGGTGTATTACGGTGCGATATTTTTGGGGCAAACGCATAACGGCATCGAGCGTATCAAATGTATGTTCTGATACAACTAAATTTTCATTTAAAGGCTCGGTCTTTTTAAACCAACTGCTACCGAATAAATTTTTTGTGCAGTTTATTGTAATGCGTATAAGTAAAGCCTTGGTATGTTCTTCATTGTTTACCTTGTCTTTAGATTTTATAAACCTTAAAAAAACTTCCTGCAATATGTCATCCGCGTCATATTTATTTTTCACTCTTGCAAAGGCAAGTCGGTATACCATATCGGAATATTTTTCAAAGGCTTCGGTTGCGGAAATTTTGTATTTCATTATTTTCACCCCTCATACATAAAACCGCCAAAACGGTCAAAAGGTTGCAAAAAAATTAAGCAGACTTTAAAAATTTAAAAAGTCTGCTTAAAACAAATTATTTTTTAAACGCCGAACAAAATTTCACCGTAAGTATGATACGGCCAATAAGAACGTGCCACTATTGTTTCGGCTTCGTCGGTAATATGACGAATATTATCCATTATAAACAGCACTTCGTTACAGTAAAGTTTTGCCCTTTCAAGCAAATCGGAACTCGATTGTGCTTTTTTAACAGCATGTTCAAGTTCTTCTACAAGACGGCTTAAATGCTCGTTAAATTCAGAAAGTTTTTCAATGTTTTGCATTTCAACTCCGCAAGCAATTAAATCGCTTACGGCACGTTTTTTGGATACAGTATCGCAAAGCACCGTTTGATATGTACTTATAGCAGGTATAACATCACGCTTTATCATTTCAAGCAATGTCAATGCCTCGATATGTAAAGTTTTATTGTAATTTTCAAGTGCAATATCTGCTCGGCAGTTAATCTCGGTGCAGTTGTATACGCCGTGACGTTCAAACAACTCGATGTTTTCTTGTTTACGCATATACGGAATAGCATCAACCGTGCTACGTAAATTAAGCAAACCACGTTTGGCGGCTTCCTCTTCCCAAGATTTTGAATAACCGTCACCGTTAAATATGATGCGTTTGTGTTTAGTAAATGTTGTGCGTATTAATTGCAATACATCATTTTCAAAATTGTCGGAATTTTCGAGTTTATCGGCAAAATCTTTAAAAACATCTGCAACAATTGTATTAATAACAACATTTGTTTCGGATATAGATGCCGCTGAACCCAACATTCTGAATTCAAATTTATTACCTGTAAACGCAAACGGCGAAGTGCGGTTGCGGTCGGTGTTATCTTTGCGGATATAGGGTATAATTTCGGTGCCGACAGTCATTTTTGCTTTTTCGGAATCGGTATGATGTTCACCCTTTTCGATTGATTCTAATATTTCGTTAAGGTCATCACCCAAATACATAGAAACAATAGCAGGTGGAGCCTCTGCACCGCCTAAACGGTGGTCGTTACCTGCCGATGCAACCGATATACGCAATAAATCTTGATGCTCGTCCACAGCACGTATAACAGCCGAAAGTGTAAGTAAAAACAGTAAATTGTTGCTTGGGTTTTTACCCGGTTTTAAAAAGTTTATACCTGTATCGGTAGTAAGAGACCAGTTATTGTGCTTACCGCTGCCGTTTACATTTTTAAACGGTTTTTCGTGCAACAAACATAAAAGGCCGTGCTTTTCGGCAATCTTTTTCATAAGTTCCATTGTAAGTTGGTTATGATCGGCAGCAATATTAGTTGTTGTAAATATGGGTGCTAATTCGTGTTGTGCGGGGGCCGCTTCGTTATGCTCGGTTTTGGCATATACGCCAAGTTTCCAGAGTTCGTTGTCAAGTTCACGCATAAACGCCTTTACACGAGGGCGTATAACACCGAAATAGTGGTCATACATTTCTTGACCTTTTGGCGGTTCGGCACCTAAAAGTGTTCTTCCGCAGAATAAAAGGTCTGGGCGGCTTTTTGCCATTTCACGATCAACCAAAAAATATTCCTGTTCGGGACCTACGGTTGTATTTACACTTTTAACATCATCGAAACCGAAAAGTTTTGCAATGCGAAGTGCCTGTTTTGAAATGGCTTCCATAGAGCGAAGCAACGGTGTTTTTTGGTCAATCGCCTCGCCGTTATACGAACAAAATGCCGTAGGTATACAAAGCGTATTATCTTTAACAAAGGCATAAGAACTCGGATCCCACGCAGTATAACCGCGTGCTTCAAAAGTGGCTCTTAAACCGCCAGACGGAAAAGAAGATGCGTCAGACTCACCTTTTATAAGTTCTTTACCCGAAAATTCCATTATTATACCGCCGTTGCCGTCGGGCGAAATAAAACTATCGTGCTTTTCGGCTGTAATGCCTGTCATTGGTTGAAACCAATGTGTGTAATGTGTGGCACCGTTTTCAATTGCCCAATCTTTCATTGCGTTGGCAACAATATCTGCTATTTTTCGGTCAATACTTTTACCTTGCGATACCGCAGTTTTTAATTCATTATAAGCGTTTTGGGGTAAACGCTCTCTCATTACGGCATCACCGAAAACATTTATACCGAAAATTTCATCAACTTTATTCAAAATATTCACCCACAACCCTAATACTAAACTGTTTTAATTATATATGATACCGCCAAAAATGTCAATAATCGTATTAGTGTATACCATATTATTATTGCATTTATATGCAAAAAACTCTGCCTTGCGGCAGAGTTTTTAAATTTACAGTTTTAGAAATCAATAATAGATTAAATTTCAGCGAAATACTTGATTGTTCTAACCATCTGGCTTGTATAACTGTTTTCGTTGTCATACCAAGAAACAACCTGTACTTCATAAAGGTCATCAGCAACTTTTGATACCATTGTTTGAGTAGCATCGAAAAGTGAACCGTAACGCATACCAATAACGTCAGAAGAAACGATTTGATCTTCATTGTAGCCGAAAGATGCACTTGCAGCAGCCTTCATAGCAGCGTTGATGCCTTCTTTAGTTACGTCAGTACCCTTAACAACTGCGGTAAGGATAGTTGTAGAACCTGTAGGAACAGGAACACGCTGTGCAGAACCGATAAGTTTACCGTTGAGTTCAGGAATAACAAGACCGATTGCTTTAGCAGCACCAGTGCTGTTAGGAACAATGTTAGCAGCACCTGCACGTGCACGGCGAAGGTCACCCTTTCTGTGAGGACCATCAAGAATCATTTGGTCGCCTGTGTAAGCGTGGATAGTGCTCATGATACCGCTCTGGATCGGTGCATAATCGTTAAGAGCCTTAGCCATAGGAGCAAGACAGTTAGTTGTGCAAGATGCAGCAGAGATGATAGTATCATCTTTAGTAAGAGTGTTTTCATTTACGCTGTAAACGATTGTGGGAAGGTCGTTACCTGCAGGAGCAGAAATAACAACTTTTTTAGCACCGGCATCAATGTGAGCCTGTGATTTTTCTTTTGAGCAGTAGAAACCTGTACATTCAAGAACAACGTCTACACCGATTTCGCCCCAAGGAAGATCCTTAGCGTCTTTTTCAGCATAGATTTTGAGAGTTTTACCGTCAACAGTGATGGTGCCTGCTTCATCATCAGCAGATACTGTGTGAAGATTTTCACCTATAGCACCGCAATAACCACCCTGTGCTGTGTCATACTTTAAAAGATTTGCGAGCATTGAGGGTTTGGTAAGGTCATTGATAGCAACTACATCGTAACCTTCAGCACCAAACATTTGACGGAATGCGAGACGACCGATACGGCCGAATCCGTTAATAGCAACTTTAACCATTGGAATAAACCTCCTAAAATTTTACTATAGGCTATTTTACCCTATTTGATTTGATTTTGCAAGTATTTTGTTAAAATTTAAACAATTTTTAACTTTTTTATCTAATTTTACAAATATTTTCAAAACTTAAATGCCTTTATGTGCATTTTTAACCATTTCGATTATTTTTTCTGCCGACTTTATTCCGTCAACTGCGGCTGACATAATTCCGCCTGCATACCCTGCACCCTCACCGCAAGGGTAAATGCCTTTGAGTGAAAGTGATTCACCGTTTTGGTCGCGTAAAATACGCACAGGAGAGGAACTGCGTGTTTCGGGGGCGGTAAGCACTGCATCGCAATCGGCAAAACCTGTGATTTTTTTATCCATTTCTTTAATGCCGTCTTTTAACGAATTTACAATAAATTCGGGGTAAATTTCGCTAAAATCGGCAAAAGCAAAATCGGGTTTTACGGTGGGCTTAACCTTACCGATTTTTTCATCTTTACCGAACAAAAATTTACCGACGGTAGTTACGGGCACCGCACCGTTTTTAATGTTATATGCCCTTTGTTCAATCTGTTTTTGCAGTTCGCAACCCGCAAAAACGCTGTCGCCCTCTAAATCTTCGGGGTTAATACCAACAAGCAAAGCACTGTTTGAGTTAGTTCCGTCACGGCGGCTGTTACTCATACCGTTTACGGCAATGCCGTCCGTTTCGCTTGAGGCGTTTATAACCTCACCGCCAGGGCACATACAAAAGGTATAAACTCCCCTGCCGCTTGGCAAATGAACCGCCAATTTGTAATCTGCCGCACGAAGTGACGGATGCTCGGCAAAATTGCCGTACAAAGCACGGTTTATATCACTTTGCAGATGTTCAATTCTGACACCCATTGCAAAGGGTTTGCGTATCATTTCAACACCATTTTCATAAAGCATTTTAAATGTATCACGTGCTGAATGACCTATACACAGGCACAAACATTCACAATAGGTTTTTTCACCGTTTACCGAAATTGCATTTATTTTACCGTTTTCAAAAAACACTTTATCAAGTTTTGAATTAAAATTAACCGTGCCGCCAAGCGAAATTATTTCTTGCCTTATATTTTTAACAACATTTTTTAAAACGTCGGTTCCAATATGCGGCTTTGCATCAATTAAAATGTTTTTTTGAGCACCGAATTCACAAAAAGTTTCAAGCACGGTGCGGCAACGTGTGTCTTTTATTCCGCTGTTTAATTTTCCGTCAGAAAAAGTACCTGCACCGCCCTCGCCGAACTGAACATTTGAATTAACGTTTAGTTTGCCGCCGTCAAAAAAACTTTGTACATCGGCTGTGCGTGTGTCAACATCGGCTCCGCGTTCGTAAACAATAGGCTTTAGCCCTGCCCTTGCCAAAGTTAAA
>CAZUYL010000067.1:0-7464 GCA_964624945.1 uncultured Ruminococcus sp.
TCTATAAAATTATTCACGGTTTAAACCCTCCTTAAATCCAAATGGTTTTGAAAGGGTTATGCGGTTTATATGCGGAGTTAAAATATTCATAATTAAAATTGCGTATGAAACACCTTCAGGCAAAGAGCCAAAATGCCTGATAACAAAGGTAATAATACCGCAACCTATACCGAATATAAGTTTTCCGAGATTGGTTGTCGGTGTAGTTACGTAATCGGTAGCCATAAATATAGCACCAAGCATAAGACCGCCGCCTAAAAGAGAAAGCGAAATACTGTCACCGAAAATAAGTGTTGCGATTGCCACAGTACCGATAAAAGAAAGGGGGATTATCGGTTTTATCACGCGACGCATTAAAAGATAAAGACCGCCGATTATAATTAAAAAAGCAGACGTTTCACCAATTGCACCTGCGTGCATTCCAAAAAACAACTGTTTTGCGGAGTAAATTGTCTCTTTGGCAAGCGGTGTAGCGGTTGTTACGGCATCAAGTGAGCCTGACAGCCATTCCATAGGTGAAATGTAGTTTGATATTTGTGACGGAAACGAAACCAACAATACAATACGTGCGGTTATTGCGGGATTAGCAAAATTAAAACCTAATCCGCCAAACATTTGCTTTACAATAATTATTGCAACTATGCTGCCTATTGCGGCAATCCATAACGGTGTTTGCGAACTTAAATTCATACCGAGTAAAAGCCCTGTAACTACCGCCGATAAATCGCCTACGGTTTGTTTTTTGTGGAGCAATAAATTCCAAACGGCTTCCGACAAAACTGCCGTAATAACTGTTGTAACAAGCACCGAAAAGGCTCTAAAACCAAAAAGCATACAGCCGTACACGGCAGAGGGCAGTAATGCAATTATTACATCAGACATAATTCCACGTGTAGTGTCATTATAGCGTATATGCGGTGAAGAACCTACTTTTAAAAGTTTACTCATTTATTTTGCCTCCTCAATTCTGCTTTTGCGGTACGCATTATTGGGGTTAACGGTCGCTTTGCAGGACAAACATAAGAACAACAACCGCACTCTATACAGTAATTTATATTAAGCGACTTCAAATTTTCGGTATTATTGAGTTTTAAAGCAGTTTCAACCATAGCAGGATACAGTGACATAGGGCAGGTGTCCACACATCTGCCGCAGCGTATACAAGCGGTTTGAGGTTGCGGTTTTGAAATTTTCATAACCAAGATGGCATTGTTGCGTTTATCTAAAACTGAATCGGCACTCACAACCGAATTACCCATCATAGTGCCACCCACAATTATTTGCTCGGCAAACTCAAGTTCTACACCAGCAAACTCTAAAATATTTTTAATGGTAGTACCTATAGGTACAATAATGTTTTTAGGCTCACTAACTGCGGTGCCGTCAACTGTAATGCGTTTTGAAACAAGTGGCATACCCGTTGTAATAAATCTGTAAAGTGTGGCAACGCTTGTAATATTCATAACAATGCAACCGATATCGGCAGGTAGTTTGCCAACGGGTAATTTTTTGCCTGTAGCCGAATAAATTAAAACTTTTTCGGCACCTTGTGGGTATTTATCGGGCAATTTCATAATTTTTACGGTGTCATCATTATCGCGATGGTCTGCTGCCACTTTCATAAGTTGCTCTATGGCATACGGCTTATTACTCTCAACACCGATTATTACTTTTTCAATATTAAGTTTTTTCTTTATTAAATATACGCCATCAATTACATCATTAAGATTTTCAACACATTCACGGTAATCCGATGTTATATACGGTTCACATTCTGCGGCGTTGATAATTAGAGTGTCAATTTTTTTATCTTTTGACGGTGATAGTTTTATATGTGTAGGAAAACCCGCTCCGCCAAGACCTACAAGACCGCATTTTAAGGCCGCTTCGGTAAGATCGGCTGCAGTTTTTACCTTAAACGGTTTTAAGTCAGGGTCATTTTTCATTAAACCGTCAGATTTAATTATTACATATTTTTGCAGAGTACCGTTTCCTATTGTTAAGTCTTTAATATCGGTAACTGTGCCCGAAACACTTGAATGTATCGGAGCACCCAAACCCATAGGTTCGCCCAAAAGAGTACCCACAAAAACAGTATCGCCCTTTTTAACTACAGGTTCGCACGGTGAACCGATATGTTGCAAAAGCGGTATATACACATTTTCGGGTGAAGGCATTATAACTGTATCAAATTCAGCCGTGTTTTTATAATCTTCTAAATTTACACCACCGCGTATACGTTTTAAAGGGTGCAAAATTTTTTCGGGTAATTTCATATAAAACCTCCAAAACCGTTAAAGACGTTTATATTTATTTTAATAATATTATACGATAAAAATTTCAATATTACAAGTAGTGTTAAAAAGTTGACAAAATCTACTTTTTATTGTATAATTTGAAAATGAAATTCAATTTCAGATTTAAGTGGTGAGTATATGAAACACACAAATTACAATACGAAACAAAAAACAGCAATAATGCATACAGTAAATTCTATAGGTGATAAACACTTCACTATAGACGATATTTGTACACATCTTTCAAAAGACGGTATAAACATTGGCAGAACTACCGTTTACAGATATCTTGAAAACTTAAATAAAGAGGGTATATTACAAAAATTTGTTATGCCGCAAGGTGACAGTACATGTTACCAATATGTAGGTGAACACGGTAATTGCAATAATCATTTTCATTTCAAATGTGAAAAATGCGGTACTTTAATCCATACCGAATGTGCCGAACTCAATGATATTATCGAGCACATTAAAAATCAGCACGGTTTTAGTTTTGATCCTTTTAAAACAGTAATTTACGGAGTTTGTGAAAAATGTTCCTCAAAATAAAAAAGATGTTTTTATGTGCATTATGCATTATAATGTTATGCGGTTGCACAAAGGTGCCGCTGAATAATAAAACCGATAAATTAACGGTGGTAACAACCATATTTCCCATATATGATTTTGTGCGGGCAATAGGCGGCGATTGTGTCAATGTAAAAATGCTTATTAACCCCGGTAGCGAGGTTCATTCTTATGATCCATTACCGTCGGATATGGTCTCAATTTACAATAGTGATTTATTTTTGTACATCGGCGGTGAATCTGATGAATGGGTTAATACTCTTGTAAGCGGAACTGAAATTAACGCAATTCCGCTTATTGAAAATGTAACATGTTTATCCGATCACGAACATGAACATAATCATAGCCACGACCACAATCACGCTGACGAGCATATTTGGACTTCGCCCGATAACGCTTTGCAGATGCTTGATATAATAAGTAACGAACTTATAAAACTTGATGTCAAAAATAAAGATAATTACAAAAATAATTGTGAATTATACAAATCACAAATTGGTGAGGCATCACAAAAAATTGAAAATGTAGTATCAAATTTCAACTCACCGTATATTTTGGTTGCTGACAGATTTCCGTTTGAATATTTTACCGAGCAGTACGGAATATTGCACGATGCCGCCTTTGACGGTTGTGCTGTAAGTACAGATATTAGTGTTAAAACTATGTTGCGACTTACTGATATAATTACCGAAAAGAATGTTAAAACCGTTTTTTGTACGGAACTTAGCAATAAAACTATAGCAACTGCATTAAAAGAAGAACTCGGTGTAGAAATAGTTGAGTTGAATTCTGCACACAACGTAACTCTTAATGATTTTAACAACGGTATTACTTATGTTGATTTGCTATACCGCGACGCCGAAGCACTTGAAAGGGGAATTTGCAATGTCGATAATAACGGTTGAAAATTTGTCGGCTTTTTACGAAAATAAAACTGTTTTTAAAAATTTAAATTTTACCGTTGACGAGGGCGATTATCTTTGTATAGTTGGTTCAAACGGTTCGGGCAAAACCACCTTAATGAAAACTATTTTGGGAATGGATATTAAACACAGCGGAAATGTAAAATTTGAAGGTTTTACAAAAAATGAAATTGGTTGGTTGCCCCAAAAAACACAAAACCAAAAAGATTTTCCCGCAAGTGTAAAAGAGGTAGTCTATTCAGGTTTTGCAGGTTGCGGACTTTGGGGGCTTTTTCACACAAAGGCTCAAAAAAAATCTGCTGAGCAAAATATGAAATTGCTTAATATTTTTGAAATTGCCGAAAAATCGTTTTCCGAACTTTCAGGTGGCCAACAACAAAAAGTTTTGCTTTGCAGGGCATTATGTGCTGCAAAAAAAGTATTATTGCTTGACGAACCCGTTACCAGCCTTGATGAAACCGCAGCCGAAGAAATGTATGCATTAATTAAAAAGTTGAATAAAGGCGGCCTTGCAGTAATTATGATTTCACACGATGTTAGTCGTGCGGTATGCGAAGCAAAACATATTTTAGATTTTTCAAACGACGGTATTTTTTTCGGAACCGATACCGAATATTTGAATCGCAGTAAAAAAAGGGGAGTAATGCCGTGAATTTTTTAGTACAAATTTTATCGTATCCCTTTGCAAAAAGGGCATTAATTACAGGATTACTCTTATCTGTAAGTGCCGCACTTTTAGGCGTTAATTTGGTTTTAAAAAGATTTTCAATGTTAGGTGACGGACTTTCACACGTATCTTTTGGAGCGGCGGCAATAGGTCTTGCATGCGGTGTGGCACCGCTTAGATTTTCAATTCCAATAGTAATAATAGCAGCTTTTTTGCTATTACGACTTAAACAAAACAGCAAAATAAACGGTGACGCTGCAACCGCCATTGTTTCAAGTAGTGCCTTAGCGGTCGGAATTACGGTTGCAACACTTACAACAGGTATGAATACCGATATCAGCAATTATATGTTCGGTAGCATTTTGGCACTCGGTAAAGAAGAAACTTTAATAGCAGTTATAAGCGGAATAATTATAATTTTGATATATCTACTGTTTTACAACAAAATTTTTGCAGTCGCTTTTGATGAGGATTTTTCGTCGGTTACAGGAGTAAAAGTTAAACTGTATAATACCGTAAACGCAATTCTTACCGCATTAACGGTTGTTATTGGTATGCGTATAATGGGTGCATTGCTAATTTCAAGCATAATCACATTTCCGGCACTTTCTTCAATGCGTGTCTGCAAGCACTATAAATGTACCGTTATTATGGCTGCTGGAGTATCCGCATTTTCATTCTTAACAGGACTTTTAATTTCGTTTGCATTCGATATACCTACAGGAGCCGCCGTAGTGCTTACAAATCTTGCAGTATTTTTAATTCTGAGCGTTGCAGGTAAAATTAAAAAAATATGATAAATATGTTAAAAACGATTGTTATAATTAACCGTGATTAAATTTTTGCATGTATTTTGGTATATTTTGAAATTAAGAGAAAAATCTTATAATACCGTTTGATATTATTAGTATTTGCTTATATATTCACATATTCATAATTACAAATATACTAATTCAAAAATTTGCTTATTATTGCCCTGAATTATACAAAATATTCATTTTGTATAATTGGCGATAAGTGAGTTTGCACAATCATAATCAATATTGACTAATTGTTTACATTTTGTTTTGGTAAGACATAGCTCTACCCACATAAAAGTATATATAAAACAAAGTATTTGCAAATATTATTTCTGCAGATACTTTGTTTGTTTATTTATGTTTCTAGTAAACTAATAAAAAATATTCAATTACCCAAGCATTACGTCAAGCAACATCATTAATGCAAATCCACTGATTATACCTATTGTGGCTTTATATGAATTGTCAGAGTCTTTTTGGCACTCTGGTATTAATTCATGTACACTTACTATTATCATAGCACCTGCAGCAAATGATAATGCGTACGGCAAAACAGATCTAATTACCGTGACTAATGTCGCACCTATAATTGCTGCTATAGGTTCTACAATTGCCGACAACTGTCCGTAAAAGAAACTTTTTTTACGCGAATACCCTTCTCTTCTAAGTGGTAACGATACTGCGGCACCTTCAGGAAAATTTTGCAAACCGATACCTACCGCTATTGAAATTGCACCCATTAGTACGCTTTTATCTGAATTTTGATTAATTAACCCAAAACCTACACCTACTGCCAAACCTTCTGGAATGTTGTGCAGCGTTATTGATAAAATTAACATAATTATACGATTAAGTTTTCTTTTTGAATTGTCGGTTTTTGAAATACGCTTAAAAAACGCTTGTGAAATCATTTTATCACAAAACCAAATAAAACACGCACCACTCAAAAAACCTGCTGTAACAACGATATAAGGTGGAATTTTTAGAGTTTCCTTCCCTATTTCTATGGCGGGTTGCAACAATGACCAAAAAGATGCCGCTATCATAACACCGCCTGAAAATCCAAGCAAAAAATTTAATGTTAGCTGTTTTGGAGTTTTAAAAAAGATTACTGTAGCCGCACCAACGGCAGTAATTGCCCATGTGCCTATTCCCGCTAAAAAAGCCCAAAAAATCGCAATATTCATTTTACACCTCCTAAATTATTATATCGCATATTTTAGAAGATGTGATTTTTACATAAAAAGCAAACAACCTCTCACTTTATTTGAGAGGTTGTTTTGGTGACCTATCGGGGAATCGAACCCCGGACACCTTGATTAAAAGTCAAGTGCTCTGCCAGCTGAGCTAATAGATCGTTTGCTTTTTGACAGCCTAATTATTATATCAGTTATATATATAAATGTCAAGTAAAATTTTCAAAAAAATTCAAAAAATTTGCATTTTTTATAAAAACAACCTCATATTCAAAAAATTTTCAAATATGAGGTTGTTTTTTTGTGTAAAATACTATTTTACAACTATATTTACAAGGCGTTTCGGAACATAAAGTTCTTTTATAATATTTTTACCCGAAATTTCAGCAGCAACATTTCCGTTTTCTTTTGCCAATGCAATAGCATCATCAGATGAAATATCTGCTGCAACATTAATTCTTGCTTTTATTTTACCGTTAACCTGTACGGCAATTTCAACGGTAGACTCTACACATTTTGCCACGTCAAATTTAGGCCACTCTGTCTGGTTCAACATACCTTCAAAACCTGCTAATTGCCAAAGTTCTTCGGTGATATGCGGTGCAAACGGATTTAATAGCGTTATAAAGGTCTTAAATTCAGCTTTATTTATACTACCGGTAGCGGTAATAACATTAAGCAATGACATCAAAGATGCGATTGCGGTATTCATTTTAAGGCCTTCTATATCTTCTGTAACCTTTTTAATTGTTTTGTGAAGTTCGGTTTCGGTTTCTTTACGATAAGTATCACCATCAACCAAAATATCGGTAAGTGCAAATACTTTATCAAGGAAACGCTTACTACCTTTTATTGAAGACTGACTCCACGGTGCTGCTTTTTCAAAATCACCGATAAACATTTCGTAAACACGCATGGTATCGGCACCGTAATCGTTGATAATTTCATCAGGATTTACAACATTGCCGCGAGATTTAGACATTTTTTCACCGTTCTCGCCCAAAATCATACCGT
>CAZUYL010000068.1:0-7007 GCA_964624945.1 uncultured Ruminococcus sp.
GTAATTATTTGATTTAAAACCAAAAATATTACAGAGCGATTTTTATTTGCTTTTACGCAATTTTTCAATTTTATCACGCAGATAAGCGGCATGCTCAAATTCAAGAATTTTTGCCGCCTGTTGCATTTCTTTGGTAAGACGTTTGATAAGCATTTCTTTTTCGGCACGTGACATTTGTTTTTCGGATTTTTCGTATTCTTTTTTACTGCCGATTTCGATTACATCACGTACATCTTTAACTATAGTTTTAGGCGTTATGCCGTGTAATTCGTTGTAAGACTGTTGTATAGCACGTCGGCGTTCGGTTTCACGAATGGCGTTTTCCATAGAACGTGTGACGCTGTCGGCGTACATTATTACCTCACCGTTTGAATTACGTGCCGCACGGCCTATTGTTTGAACAAGTGACGTTTCGCTTCGCAAAAAGCCTTCTTTATCGGCATCAAGTATTGCCACAAGCGATACTTCGGGAATGTCAAGACCTTCACGCAACAAGTTAATACCTACAAGAACATCAAAATTGCCAAGACGTAAATCACGTATAATTTCCATACGTTCGATAGTATCAATGTCATAATGCATATATCTTACTTTAATATCAAGATTTTCAAGATATTCGGTAAGGTCTTCCGCCATTTTTTTGGTAAGCGTGGTTATAAGTACACGTTCGCCTTTTGCGGTGCGTATATTAATTTGCGACACAATGTCATCTATTTGACCTTCACTTGATTTTACGGTAATAACAGGGTCTAAAAGTCCTGTCGGGCGAATTACCTGTTCTACCGTTTGTGCAGAATGTTGCTTTTCAAAATCTGACGGTGTGGCAGAAACAAATATTGCCTGATTTACATGTGAATAAAACTCTTCAAAATTAAGCGGTCGGTTATCATAAGCAGACGGCAATCTAAAGCCGTATTCAATAAGATTGTCTTTTCTGCCCCTGTCACCGCCGAACATACCGCGTACCTGCGGTAATGTTACGTGCGATTCATCAACAAAAAGCAAAAAGTCATCAGGAAAATAGTCAAGCAAAGTTGTGGGTGTGCTACCGGGTTTTCTCCGTGATAAAACACGTGAATAATTTTCTATACCTTTACAAACGCCGATTTCACGCAACATTTCGATATCGTATTCGGTGCGTTGACGTATCCGTTGAGCCTCTATAAGTTTGCCGTTTTTAATAAAAAATGTGGCTCTTTCTTCCATTTCGTCTTTTAAATCTTGCAGAGCATCTTCTAACTTATCTTGCGGAACAATATAGTGCGATGCGGGGTAAATTGCCGTATGCGAAAGCACTTGTTTAACCTCACCTGTTACGGTGTTTATTTCGCTAATGCGATCAATTTCATCACCGAAAAATTCTATACGCAGTGCTTCGCCGTAAGCATAAGCAGGATACACCTCTACCGTATCACCGCGAACACGGAACTTGTTGCGAACAAAGTTAACGTCGTTGCGTTCGTATTGCAAATCCACTAATTTGTGTATAAGTTCGTCACGGCTTTTTTGCATACCTGTACGCAATGATATAACCATATTGCGATAATCTATAGGGTCACCTAAAGAATAAATGCACGAAACCGATGCCACTATAATTACATCTCGCCTTTCGGACAAAGCACAGGTTGCACTATGGCGAAGTTTGTCAATCTCGTCATTTATTGCACTGTCTTTTTCAATGTAAGTATCGGTACCGGGTATATATGCTTCGGGTTGGTAGTAATCATAATAAGATACAAAATATTCAACTGCGTTATCAGGAAAAAACTCTTTAAACTCGCTGCAAAGTTGTGCGGCAAGCGTTTTGTTGTGAGCCAAAACAAGTGTAGGCTTGTTTACATTTGCAATAACATTTGCCATTGTAAATGTTTTACCCGAACCCGTAACACCAAGCAATGTTTGTTCTTTTAAACCGTTGTTTACACCGTCGGTCAGTTTTTGAATTGCCTGCGGTTGATCACCCGTAGGTTTATATTTAGAAACAAGTTGAAATTTATCCATAAAATACCCTTATACATTTTTTATTATGATAACACAAGTAAAAATTTATGTCAACAAATGTACAACTGTTTCAGGTTGAAATAATATCCGACAGGGTTTTGCTGTCAAAAAATTTATTAACCAAATCGTAAAATTCTACCCAAAGCGGATATGTTTGGCACTTATCGGCTTTTTGACAGGGTATTGCTCCTTTTTCAAGGCATGCAACAGGTGCTAAATCACCCTCTGTCAAACGTAAAACATCACCTATTTTACATTCATCAGGCGATTTTAAAAGTCGGTAACCGCCGCCTTTACCCTGTACACCCTCTATAATACCGTTTTTAGAAAGAACGGGTATAATGCGTTCTAAATATTTAAGAGATATACCCTGATTTTCGGCAATTTCTTTCATTGGGATATAACCTTCATTGCTATGTTCGGCAAGGTATATTAAAACCCTTAAAGCATATCTGCCACGTGTTGAAATTAACATAAACTACACCTTAATGTGAACAACAACCGCTGCAACCCTCACAGTTAGGGAAAAGCGATTTGTCATAATCAATATTGTTTTTTTGATAATAATCAAGCAAAGCTTTTTTTATTGCCTCTTCAGCAAGAACAGAACAATGCACTTTATGTGCAGGCAAACCGTCAAGAGCCTCAACTACCGCTTTATTGGTAAGTGTTAACGCATCGGACACGGGTTTGCCCTTTATGAGTTCGGTAGCCATTGAACTTGATGCAATGGCAGATGCACATCCGAATGTTTCAAACTTTACATCTGTTATAATATCATTTTCAATTTTTAAATAGATTTTCATTATGTCGCCGCATTTGGCATTGCCAACTTCACCTATGCCGTCGGCATTTTCTATAAAACCTACATTTTTGGGATTACGAAAATGTTCCATAACCTTTTCGCTGTATAATGGCATAAAATTCAACCTCACTTAATTATAAATTCTTTTTTACCGCTTACTAAATCGTGCCATACGGGAGATATGCTGCGTAAATACTCAACTACTTCTTTTACGGCATTTATAGTATAAATAATTTCTTCTTCGGTGTTTTCGGCAGAAAGTGTCAGTCTTAGTGAGCCGTGTGCGATATCATGTATTCTGCCTATTGCAAGCAAAACGTGGCTGGGATCAAGCGAACCTGACGTGCACGCCGAACCTGACGAAGCGTATACTCCCTTATCGTCAAGCAACAATAAAAGTGACTCGCCCTCAATACCTTCAAAACAAAAACTTACATTATTATATAATCTGTTGTTTAAATCACCGTTTAAAATTGAATGCGGTATTTTTGAAAGACCGTCAATTAACATATCACGCAGTATAATAACTTTTTGGCGGTCAGCCTCCATATTATCAACCGCATCTTTAAGTGCGGTAGCCATACCCACAATTGCGGGCAAATTTTCGGTTCCTCCACGTTTACCGCGTTCTTGAGCACCACCCTCAATCAAATTTGAAAGCGGTATTCCCTTTTTGCAATAAAGTACACCTATGCCTTTAGGACCATGAAATTTATGTGCGGAAATTGACAGCATATCAATATTCTGCTCTTTAACGTTTATTTTTAAATGCCCTGCTGCTTGTACAGCATCGGTATGAAAAGTAACACCTGCATTTTTGCATACCTCACCTATTTCGGATATAGGTTGAATTGTACCTATTTCATTATTGGCATACATAACAGTTACTAAGCAAGTATCATTTCGTATTGCGTTTTTAATTTGTCCGGGTTTTACAATACCGTTTTCGTTTACATCTACAAGCGTAATTTCAAATCCGTATTTTTCAAGTTTTTTTAGCGTATGCAAAACGGCGTGATGTTCAAAAGCAGTTGAAACAATATGCTTTTTACCCTTTTTTTCACCGTTCAATGCAGCAGAAATAATTGCTTGATTATCAGACTCGCTACCGCCTGATGTAAAATATATTTCACCTGCATCGCAACCTATACAATCGGCTATTTGAGACCTTGCATTAAATAAAACCTCAGCCGCTTTTTGCCCGTAAGAATGAAGACTTGACGGATTAGCGTAAATCTCACTCATATAAGGCAACATTGCCTCACAAACCGATTTACTTGTTTTTGTAGTAGCGGCATTATCAAGATAAACGTTCATAAACAATGTACTCCTATTTTAAAATAAACCCGATGACAAATACCTATCACCTGTGTCGGGCAGTATAACAACAATATTTTTACCCTTGTTTTCAGGCAATTTTGCAAGTGATATTGCCGCCCATGCTGCCGCACCCGATGATATGCCCACAAGCACACCTTCTTTTTTACCGATGAGTCTTGCGGTTTCAAATGCATCTTCGTTTGAAACTTTAATAATTTGATCGTAAATTTTTGTATTTAATATTTGCGGAACAAAGCCTGCACCTATACCCTGTATTTTGTGCGGACCCGATTTTTCGCCCGATAAAACTGCCGAACTTTCAGGCTCAACGGCAACAACTTTTATGTTGCTGTTTTTGGATTTTAAATATTCACCCACACCTGTTACCGTGCCGCCCGTACCTACACCGCACACAACAATATCAACGTTACCGTCGGTGTCCTCGAAAATTTCGGGGCCTGTAGTTTCAATATGTGCCTGAGGATTAGCAGGGTTCACAAACTGACCTGCAACAAAACTGTTAGGTATTTCGTTTACAAGTTCGTTTGCCTTTTCAATGGCACCGCTCATTCCCTTTTTACCGTCGGTAAGCACAAGTTCGGCACCGTAAGCTGCCATAAGTTGACGACGTTCTACTGACATAGTGTCGGGCATTACGATTATAATTTTATATCCACGTGCTGCAGCAACCGAAGCAAGACCTATACCAGTATTGCCTGATGTTGGTTCAATAATAACCGAGTCGGGTTTTAATTTACCCGATTTTTCAGCTTGATCAAGCATAGATTTCGCAACACGGTCTTTAACAGAGCCTGCAGGATTTAAGTATTCTAATTTTGCTAATACTTTAGCAGATAAATTCAACTTTTTTTCTATATTTGAAAGTTCTAAAATAGGTGTTCTGCCGATTAATTGATCAACAGATTTATAAATATTCGACATAAAGCAAAAACCTCTTTGTTAATTTTTATTTTTAATACGCTTGTCTAATTTAAAAGCCAATTTGTTGCCCAAGGTTTGAAAAATTTGAACCATAATAATCAACAGTAAAACCGCCAATAACATTACAAGATATTTATAGCGGTAATAACCGTAATTAATTGCGATTTTTCCGAGACCGCCACCTCCGATAATACCACTCATTGCAGAATAACCGAGAATTGTTGTAACCGCCGTTGCGGCATTAAGAATAAGTGAAGGTATGCTTTCTGGGATAACCACTTTAATTATTATTTTAAGCGGAGAAGCACCCATACTTTGAGCCGCCTCAACCACATTTGGATTGACCTCTCGCAGACTTGTTTCAACAAGCCTTGCCACAAACGGAAAAGCCGCAATTACAAGCGGAACTATTGTAGCAGTAGTGCCTACAACGGTACCTGTAATAAGGCGTGTGATTGGAAAAACCAATATCATTAATATTAAAAACGGCACCGAACGTAATAAATTTACAATAAAATTCAAAGCACTCATCAACCATTTAGGCACACGAACTACGCCGTCTTTACCGCCAAGAGCAAATAATACACCTATGGGTAATCCAATTACAAATGCAAAAAGCGTTGCAAGTACAGTAACGTACAAAGTCTCCCAAATAGCAGTTAAAAATTCAGATTTTACTATACGTAATGTTTCTTCTAACACCTCGGTTGAAAATAATTTATCAAACATTAAATAAAACCTCCTCGGCGATTATGTCACTACGCAAAGATATATAATCTATGGCTGTTTTGACCGCATTATCATCATTTGCAACACTCAAAAGCATTGAACCGTAAACCTTGCCGCCTATACTTTTGGTTGATGCCGACACAATATTGGCTTCTATGCCTTTTTCAATAGCCATTTTTGCAATAAGCGGTGAACTTGCCGCGGTAGAACCGTTATAAATCACCCTTATTAAACGGTGTGAGGCGTCTTTGTATGATAAAATATCATCAATAGCATCGGGAAAAACAAGTTTTTGAGCCGCTTTAGATTTCGGATGTGAAAAAATTTCGGTAACGTTGCCCTGTTCTACAACGGTGCCGTTATCCATAATAGCGACATTGTTGCAAATTTTTTCTACAACACTCATTTGGTGCGTAATAATAACAACGGTTATACCCATTTGTTTGTTAATATCACGTATAAGTTCAAGAATCGAGTTGGTAGTTGCAGGGTCAAGAGCACTTGTAGCCTCGTCACAAAGTAAAACTTTTGGATTAGTTGCAAGGGCACGTGCTATTGCAACCCTTTGTTGCTGACCGCCCGAAAGTTGTGCAGGGTATGCTTTTGCCTTTTGCTCAAGCCCTACGGTTTTAAGCAGTTCATAAGCCTTTGCCTCGGCTTCTTTTTTGCCAACACCAGCAAGTTCCAACGGAAAAGCAACATTTTTAAGGCAGTTGCGTTGCATAAGCAAATTAAACCCTTGAAATATCATTGTAACATCGCGGCGTATTTTTCTTAATTCTTTTTCGGATAAATCGCAAATATTAACACCGTCAATTTTTACAATGCTGTCGTTATCGGGTTTTTCGAGCATATTCATACATCGAACAAGGGTGCTTTTACCGGCACCGCTCATACCGATTATTCCGAATATATCGCCTTTTGAAATATTCAGCGAAATATTTTTCAGTGCGTCTACGCTGCCGTCGACAGTATAAAAGCGTTTAGATAAATTTTTAATTTCTATCATACAAATTCACCGATTATTATATGTGTTTTAAATTAATCTATAATTTTGTCAAGTGTGGTTTGTTTACCGCCGTAAATACCTATGGGTTCTACGTGAACCGCAGATACCGATACAATGTGCGTACCGTTTTGGTCATTAAAATCATCTAAATACGGTGTATGTTGGAAATAGTTTGCATCACATTCGCCACTTTCAACAACA
>CAZUYL010000069.1:0-6822 GCA_964624945.1 uncultured Ruminococcus sp.
GATTGAACCCATAGCAATAATTACACGTTCAGCATCGGGAGCACCGTAGTAGTTGAAGAGTTTGTAATCTGTGCCGAGTTTGGCATTAACTTTGCCCATATAGTCTTCAACAATAGCAGGCAATTCTTCATAATATTTGTTGCATGCTTCTCTGTTCTGGAAGAATATATCATCGTTTTGGTGTGAACCACGCATTACGGGGCGTTCAGGGTTAAGAGCACGTTTACGGAATGCATCAACTGAATCCATATCGCACATTTCTTTAAGGTCTTCATAATCCCAAACTTGAATTTTTTGAAGTTCGTGTGAAGTACGGAAACCGTCAAAGAAGTTAATAAACGGAACACGACCTTTAATTGCCGACAAGTGTGCAACAGCGGCAAGGTCCATAACTTCTTGTGGGTTAGTTTCGGCGAGCATTGCAAAACCTGTCTGACGGCAAGCATATACGTCAGAATGGTCACCAAAAATGTTAAGAGCGTGACTTGCTACACAACGTGCTGATACATGAAACACGCAAGGTAACAATTCACCTGCAATTTTATACATATTGGGTATCATCAAAAGAAGACCCTGTGAAGCGGTAAATGTGGTGGTGAGGGCACCTGCGGCAAGTGAGCCGTGAACTGTACCTGCAGCACCTGCTTCAGATTGCATTTCAACAACGTTTACCTTTGTACCAAAAATATTTTTGAGGCCCTGTGCTGACCATTGGTCAACATAGTCTGCCATTGGGCTGGACGGTGTAA
The DNA here is from genome assembly GCA_964624945.1 of uncultured Ruminococcus sp. Lineage (GTDB taxonomy): Bacteria > Bacillota > Clostridia > Oscillospirales > Acutalibacteraceae > UBA737. The sequence continues at coordinate 750 of CAZUYL010000069.1, forward strand.
TAGGATAAATGCCTGCTACTTCTGTAAAAGCATACGCAACATGAGCCGCAGCATTGTTACCGTCCATGGTTTTAAACTTTCTTGCCATGAAAATTCCTCCAAAAAATAATAATTTGAGAGGCTGCACCATTTAAACAGTCTCATACGAATATATAATAACACTTTTAAACCGAAAAGTAAATAAAAAATATTGAAATTTACCTCAAAAATTCAATATTTTTTAACCTTTTTTAATTTAAAAGTAAAACCGACTGAAAAAATCAGTCGGTTTTATAGCATTTTAATCTACAATGCAATTAGTCGTTGCTGTAAGGAAGCAAAGCAACCTGACGAGCACGTTTGATTGCAGTTGTAAGTGCACGTTGGTGACGGGCACATGTACCTGTTGCACGACGGGGCAAAATTTTTGCTCTTTCAGAAACATATTTGCGAAGGCGTGCTACATCCTTATAATCAATTTCTTCTACACGGTCAGCACAAAAATAACAAACTTTTTTGCGTGGCTTTCTGTGAAGCGGTCTATCTGTCTTTTCCATCGAAAAGTTCCTCCTTTAATTAAAATCAGAAGGGCAAATCATCATCCATATCGCCTATTTCGGCAAAATCGCTTACATCGGCATTGCTGTAAGAAGCGGGTTCTTGTGTTGCGGGTGCAGCGGCAGAACTTTCACGCTTTGATTCTACGAACTGTGCGTTGTTTACAACAACCTCAAATGCCGTACGGCTGTTGCCGTTTTTATCTTGATATCTGCGGGTTTGAATTGAACCCTCAATACCGATTAAATTGCCCTTTTTAAAATATTTGGTGATAAATTCAGCACGCTGACGCCAAGCAACAATGTTGATAAAGTCAGTTTGCTGTTCTTCACCTGCACGATAGTTACGGTTTACAGCAATGGAAAATGTTGTAACGGGTATACCGTTAGGTGTTGTTTTTAATTCGGGGTCTGCTGTCAGACGTCCTGTTAAAACTACAAGATTAAACATTTAAAAAATCCTCCATTACTTTTTGATTACCATAATGCGAAGAACGCCTTCGGTAATGCCTGCGATACGTTCGAGTTCAGCAGGAAGGGTTGGTTCACAAGTCATAGTTGTGAAAACATAGTAACCTTCTGTTTCGTCGTTGATAGGATAAGCAAGTCTGCGTTTACCCCATTCGTCAACATTTTCGACAGTACCGTTTTTCTCGATAAGGCTGTTAAACTTTTCTTTAAGGGCGTTAACGGTTTCTTCACCGTTTGCTACTGAAAGAACAAGTGCTACCTCATACTTATTGGCCATCTTGTTGCACCTCCTTTTGGTCTATTGGCTCCGCACAAATGCGGGGCAAGGAACTAATTTTAGTGGGTAAAACCCGATTAGCAACAATCATTATAACATATTTTTTCAATTTGTCAACTTTTTATTGATTTTTATTCTGAATTATGATATAATGTTTGCGAAAAACAATATAGGAGATTTAAAATATTATGTTACTTGCAATAGATATAGGTAATACCAATATAACATTGGGCGTTTATAATAATGATATTTTACGCTTTACCGCTCGCCTTGCAACTGCACATGGCACTACATCTGACCAATACGCAGTAGAAATTAAAAGCATACTTGAACTGTACGGCGTTGATGTTAAAAGCATTGAAAACTGCGTAATTTCTTCGGTTGTACCGTCGGTAGCAGGTGCTATATCAAATGCGGTTTCACTTTTGTGCGACATTGTCCCGTTAGAATTAGGCCCCGGTGTTAAAACAGGTCTTAATATTAAGATTGATAATCCGGCACAACTCGGTGCCGATTTAGTTGCAGGTGCCGTTGGTGCAATTAGTGAATACACCCTACCCTGTATTGTTATAGATATGGGTACTGCCTCTACAATAAGCGTTATAGACAAAAACGGTTCTTACTTAGGCGGTGCCATTTCGGCAGGTGTAAGGCTTACACTTAAAGCCTTGAGCGAAAACACCGCTCAACTGCCTTCTATTGATATAACCGCTCCGAAATCGGTTATAGGTTCTAATACCGTTGACTGTATGCGTTCGGGTTTGATTTACGGTACTGCGGCTATGATTGACGGTATGATTGACAGAATCACCGAAGAACTCGGCGAACAACCGACTGTTATAGCAACAGGCGGTTTATCTAAAGAAATTATTATTCATTGCAAAAATGAAATTATTTACAACGCAAATCTTTTGCTTGACGGTTTGCGTGAGATTTACGAAAAGAACAGGTAAATATAAATGAGGTGTTTTTATGTTAAAAGCCGAACTAAAAAATAGAAATTTGCCACCGCTTAAATCACGTGAAGAAATGGTTGAAATAATGCAACACGAAGTTTACGGATTTTTGCCCGAAAATAATTTTGAATTTTCAGTAAGTAATGAAAAGGTTATAGACAGCCGATTTTCAAAGGGCACTGTTACCTACTCTACCGTAGATTTTACCTTAACCAATAAATACGGCAGTCACACATTCCCGGTTAATCGCCTGTTACATAACGACGGCAAAAAACATCCGCTTATTATTTGTATAAATATTCATCATGAATTTCCGTCAATTTATACCCCTGTGGAAGAAATGACCGAAAGCGAATATGACTTTCTTGTATTTTGTTATACCGACGTTACAAGTGATAACGGCGATTTTACCACAGGTATTGCACCGCTTGTATTCCCCGAAGGCAGAAAAAACGATACAGATTGCGGTAAAATAGGTCTTTGGGCGTTTAGTGCTATGCGTGTTCTTGATTACGCATTAACACTCGACGGCACCGACAGTAAAAATGTTGCAATACTCGGTCATTCACGTCTTGGCAAAACCGCTTTATTTACCGGTATGACCGACGAACGCTTTTCATTTGTTTTTTCAAACAATGCAGGTTGCGGCGGCGATGCTATTGCCCGTGGTGGCAGCGGTTTACAGAATAAAAACGGTGAGTTTGAAGTTGAAAAAGAGTATCGTGGCGAAACAATAGAGGTTATTACAAATGTATTTCCGTATTGGTTCTGCGAAAATTACAAAAAATACGCAACACAAGGTTACGGCACAAATTTTGACCAACACTATATTTTGGCAAGTATTGCCCCCCGTAATGTGTGCGTAAATGCGGCAGAACTTGACTATTGGGCAGACCAAAAATCACAGCAACTTTCTTGCTTGGCGGCGGCTGAGGCTTGGCAAAACTTAGGTCTTGACGGTATGCAACAATGTGACCGTTACCTTACCTCAGGCGAAAAATTGCTCGACGGAAATGTAGGCTTTTTTATGGCTCCTACAATGCATTTTCTATCACGTCATGCTTGGAATAACTATATGGAATTTATGCGTATTCACAGACATAACTGATTTAATCAGTAAATATAATATGTCAAAATTTTAGAACTGCACTCAAAAAAAGAGGCAGTATCGGAGGTAATTTTATGACAAAAACAAACAGAAAAAAAGATCAAATCCAAAAGTTAGTTTTGGGTGCAATTATGACTGCTTTAGTTATAATTTTGCAAATGCTAGGCAGTGTAACAACCTTTTTCGGTCCGTTTTCATCGGCGGTGGCTTTGTTACCCATTGTATTAGGTGCGGCAATGTGCGGCACGGCAACAGGTGCATGGCTGGGCTTTGTATTCGGCAGCGTGGTAATTCTATCGGGTAATGCAGCTTTATTTTTCGCATTTAATGTTCCGGGTACAATTATCACCGTACTTGTAAAAGGTATTGCTTGCGGTGTTGCGGCAGGTTTAGTTTACAAATTTGTTGAAAAGTTTAACAAATTTGTTGCTGTGTTCGCGGCGGCTTTAATATGCCCCCTTGTTAATACAGGTGTGTTTTTGCTTGGTTGCTATTTATTCTTTATAGATAGTGCCTCAGAAATAGCAAGCACCGTAGGTTTAACATCATCGGGTATGGGCGTGTTCTGGGCATTGGCTATGGGCAATTTTGTTTTTGAATTTTTAACAAGTGCAGTATTAGCACCCGTTATTTTAAAAGTATTGTCTTTTAAAAATAAATAAAAGTATGTTGTAGGCAGTCACAACCGTGTGACTGCCTGTTTTTAATAAGTCAGAAATACAAAGAGAAATGCGTTACTTGACAAAACAATCAAGCAACGCATTTTTTATTAGTAGTATTTTTTTACAAAATCTATAAGCGGTGTATTATCATCAAGACCGTGCGGATGGTGGTCAACCCCGGGCTTTAATATATGTTCTATATTGCCGCCGTTTGCTTTAAAATAATCATAAAGCACTTTACCGTTTTCGGTATAAGGTACGGTTTTATCACTATCACCGCAAACTAAAAATATAGGCACACCTGTTTCTAACAATTTTTGTTTTTGGTCAATTGGGTGATCTCTGAAATTTAACATTTCGGCTAAAGAAACGCCCATATTATCGGTGAATTCTTTACTGCAATCATCTTGACCGACACCCAACGCAAAAGGCCAACTTAAATAGTTCATAACAGGAGCATCAATATATGCACAGGCAACATATTGCGGATGTTCAGCGGTAAAATATACTGCTTGCATACCGCCGCAACTCATACCTACTAAAGCACATTTTGAATTCAAATTAAATTCTTTGCTTAAAAATTCGCAAAAACGAGGTCTTGCATCGCGGTCTTCTTTAGGGCACATACGTGTTTTGTTTTGCATATGTGCTAAATAATAGCCCTGTTTTACCATTTCTATTTCAAATGCAGGAAAAGCATCAAAATATTCGGTTTTGTAAAGCCATTTGTTACCCTCTGTTGCTTTGTCGGGGCAAATTAAAATGCAATTACGGTCCTCAAATTTAAAGTCAAGCCTTTTAAAACCGTTCCATAAACTTTCTGTTACGCTCATAATATCACCTTAAAGTGCTTCAACAATAGCCTTTGTATCTCTTGCAATTTTAAGTTCTTCATTGGTAGGAATAATGTATACATTAACCTTACTGTCATCGGTAGAAATTTTGATTTCTTCACCGTGAACACGGTTAGCATCATTATTAATTTTTACACCGAGGAATGAAAGATTTTCGCAGATATATTCACGTAAACCTTCATCGTTTTCACCGATACCCCCCGTAAATACAATAGTATCAACACCATTCATAGCGGCAACATAAGAACCGATGAATTTTAAAATTTGATAGCGTTGCATATCAATAGAAAGTTGTGCACGTTCGTTGCCTGCTTTAGCGGCTGCTTCAACGTCACGGTTATCGTTAGATACACCCGAAATACCAAGTACACCTGATTTTTTGTTGCAAATGTTATCTACATCTGCAAAAGAAAGATTTTCTTTTTCGGCAATATAAGTAAGTGTTGAAGGATCAAGTGTTCCGCAACGGGTACCCATCATAAATCCGTCAAGAGGAGTAAATCCCATTGATGTATCAACACAAACACCGTTTTGAACAGCACTTATAGAGCAACCGTTACCAAGGTGGCATGTAATAATTTTAAGGTCTTTTTTATCTTTGCCTTCAAGCACAGCGGCACGGTCGCTTACAAAACTGTGTGATGTACCGTGGAAACCGTATTTACGAACACGGTATTTTTCATAATATTCATAAGGCAAAGCGTAAATATATGCTTTAGGCGGCATTGTTTGATGGAAAGAAGTATCAAATACACCAACCTGAGGGATTTTATCACCGAAAGTTTTTGTACAAGCCTCAATACCCAAAATATTAGCAGGATTATGAAGCGGTGCCATAACACTGCATTCTTTAACCTTTGCAATCATTTCATCGGTGATAAGTGCAGATTTATTAAATTCTTCCGCACCGTGAACAACACGGTGACCGATAGCACTTACTTCATCTAAAGAATCAATAACCTTTGCTTCAGACTTTGTCATTGCAAAAACAACTGCTTCAAAAGCCTCGCTGTGTGTGGGCATTGGAGTTTCTGCTTTATAAACTCTGCCATCGGCTGCTTTATGTGTAATAGCACCTGTTACACCAATACGTTCGCAAAGACCTTTTGCCAAAACTTGTTCATTATCCATATCAATAAGTTGATATTTAAGCGATGAACTACCTGCGTTAACTACAAATACTTTCATTTTAATAATACTCCTTAAAAT
>CAZUYL010000070.1:0-6817 GCA_964624945.1 uncultured Ruminococcus sp.
CCACAAAACGCAGAAAAAGCCCAGCTTAATCTGGACTTTTTCGACAGTCTGAAACATACCTCAAAATTTGAGGTATGTTTTTTATGAATAAATTTACATTTCGGGTTTAAAAGTGGGCATTAATTGCAGTTTAAATAAATTTGCTTTATGCTTGCGGTCAATAATTTCTTTTTTATCTAAGTCGTCAATTTTGCCTGTGCGTATATAACGGTCAAGTTCGGCGTAGGTAAAGCCTAAATTTTCCTCATCGGTTTTGCCACAAAGTCCGTCTATAGGCACCTTGTCAACTAAAACGTCGGGCAGACCTAAAACTCTGCCTATTTCTTTAACCTCGGTAACGGTTAAGTTTGCCATAGGTGAAAAATCGCCTGCCGCATCGCCGTAGCGTGTAGAATAGCCAACCCAATCTTCAGACAAATTGCATGTGTTAACAACCCTGCCGTTAAGCGATTGACTTACCGCATACAGTACCGACATACGTATACGCGGCGGCAGATTAACCTTTGACTGAACCGAAACGTTAAGTTCTTCGGGCATTGATTTAAGCACACCCTCAACGGCATCTTTAACGTTAATTTCGTAATGCTTAATACCAAGATGATTAACAAGCAAATAAGCCATATCAATATCGGCTTGTTCACCTTTTGGCATAAGCACGCCTATAACACGGTCTTTGCCTAAAGCCTCAACACAAAGTGCGGCTGCAACAGAACTGTCTTTACCGCCCGATATACCTATAACGGCATTACAGTCTTTACCGTTTTTGTTAAAAAACTCTCTTATCCAGTCAACACAATCGTTTTTAATCTTTTCTGCATTAAACATAATATTCACCATCCGATTAATATTATATCACAATAAACCTAAAAATCAAACCATAAAAAAGATGCACCGTATTTTTTACGGTGCATCCCAAAAATCACAAATTAAATTTTTTCAGCGTGTTCAAAAACAGAAGCAGGTAATTCGGATTCATCACAAGAAAGTGTGAATACAAATTCAACGTCTTCAATTTTTGCAAGTCTTTCAAGAAAAGCAGAAAGTTCATCATAATTGCGTGAACCTATACGCAATGTAGCATCACCGAAAATGTGAGTTACGTCATTATTGCCTGCTTTTATACCTGCGAGTAAGCCGTAATATTCATCGTAACCGCCGATTGAAAAATCGTCTGCGTAAACAAGACGTGCTTTATGGCTAACGGAAAATGTAAGTGTACCGCCCTTTTCAATGCATACAACGTTACCGAGACTTGTTTCGGCAGCAGCGTTTACCATTTCTACCAAATGTTTGGTTTTGCCTGCACCTTTTTTTCCGATAATAAGTTTAATCATAAAAACAACTCCTTTATATTTACCGTGAAAGCACGGTTATTTTACTTTTATTTTGAAAGTCTTGCCTCAAGGTCAGCCTTCATATCCTCGTAACCCGGTTTGCCAAGTAGTGCAAACATATTCTTTTTGTAACTTTCAACACCCGGTTGGTCAAATGGGTTAACGCCCAACATATAACCTGATATTGCACAAGCCTTTTCAAAGAAGTATATAAGTCTGCCAAGATGTTCTTCATCTGCCTTGTCAAGTTCTATAACAAGGTTGGGAACTCCGCCGTCGGTATGAGCAAGAACGGTGCCCTCGAATGCTTTTTGATTAACATAAGACATTGTTTTGCCTGCAAGGAAATTAAGACCGTCGCCGTCGTTATCCTCTTTTTCAATAACAACATCGTTGCCGTTATCGGCTATTGTTACAACCGTTTCAAACATAATGCGTGAGCCGTCTTGAATAAATTGACCCATAGAATGTAGGTCGGTTGAAAAAGTAACAGAAGCGGGGAACAAGCCCTTATTGTCTTTACCTTCACTTTCGCCGAAAAGTTGTTTAAACCATTCAGCCATCATGGTAAATCGCGGTTCGTACGAAACAAGCATTTCAACCGATTTGCCTTTGCGATAAAAAGCGTTACGCAAAGCGGCATATTGGTAACATGGATTTTGCTCTAGATTTTCATTGTTGTAATCGGTAACTGCCGCTGCCGCACCCGACATAAGTGCATCAATATCACAACCTGCGGCTGCTATAGGCAAAAGACCTACTGCGGTAAGCACCGAAAATCTGCCGCCTACATCATCGGGCACAACAAAACATTCATAGCCTTTTTCATCGGCAAGTGCTTTAAGTGTGCCGCGTGATTTATCGGTAGTGCAATAAATACGTTTAGCGGCTTCTTGTTCGCCGTAACGTTCTTCAAGCATTTTACGGAATACACGAAATGCAACTGCGGGTTCGGTAGTGGTGCCTGATTTTGAAATAATATTAACCGATACACGCTTGCCTTCACATATTTTAATTAAATCGGCAAGGTTAGAACCGCTTATGCTGTTGCCCGAAAAATAAATTTCGGGTACGTTATCGCGAACTGTGTTGTAATAAGGGCCTTTTAAAAATTCAATAGCGGCACGGGCACCTAAATATGAACCGCCTATACCGATTACTATAAGAACATCGGTATCAGACTGTATTTTTTTTGCCGCCGCTTTAATGCGAGCAAATTCCTCTTTGTTATAATTTAAAGGTAGATCAACCCAACCTAAAAAGTCATTACCCAGACCGCTTTTTTGGTTTACGGTTTTGTGTGCATCGGTGATTTGACCGAGCAAACCCTTAATGTCGTTTTCGCGTATAAAATCTTTAGCATACGCACTGTTAAATCTAATTGCCATAAAATCAATCCTTGGTGTTAATAAAATTAATCTGTTTGTTTACAAATTTATTGTACATTATTTTTTATCGTTTTGCAAGCATATTACATAAAAATTCACAAAAAAATTAAATTTTATTTTGTCAATCCGTCTAAAATCCACAAAAAAGCGGTTAAAAAGTCAATTTTTTTAACGGTTTCTGTTGCGGTAACGTCAACACTGCCTATTTGTTGGTCGTTTAAATAAAAATCTATGTTGCCTATACGCTCACCTTTTTTAACAGGTGCGGGTATGTTTTCGTTTAAATTAACACGTTGTGTAATTTGTGACGAGACGCTTTTTTTAAGCAAAGTGCAAAATTTTTCGGGCGTTTCTATACCGATTTTCTTTTTAACCCCGTTTTGAATAGCAATATCACTTGTTTCAAGTTGCGGTGTTAGGTTTACGTATTCGTAGTTTGCAAAGCCGTAATCGAGCAGTTTTTTAGCACCGTTAAATCGGTCGGCGGAAGTCTCGCCCGACATAATAACCGCAACCAATTCTAAACCGTTTCTTTCTGCCGTTGCCGAAAGGCAGTAACCGGCCCCCGATGTAGTGCCTGTTTTAAGTCCAGTTGTACCTTCGTAAAAACGCACTAATTTGTTTGTGTTTACAAGTTCGCTTTCACCGTCACGTAGGGTATCCATCCAAACGGTAGAATAATTTTTAATCAAACCGTGTTTTATAAGTTCGGCAGACATTATTGCAACATCGTGTGCGGTACTGATATGGCCGTCGGCATCAAGACCTGTGGCGTTAATAAAATGAGTATTTGTCATACCTAGTTCCGTTGCACGTTCATTCATTTTTTGAACAAAATTTTCTTCGCTGCCCGATACCGCTTCGGCAAGGGCAACCATGGCATCGTTGGCAGAGGCGATAACCGCTGCTTTTAAAAGGTCATCTACCGTCATACTTTCGCCCACTTTAAGCCATATTTGAGAACCGCCCATACCTGCGGCGTGCTCACTTGCGGTTATTACATCTTCGGTAGAAAGTTTGCCGCAGTCAATCGCCTCAATAACAAGCAAGAGTGACATAATTTTTGTAATAGATGCAGGCGGCAGGCGTTCGTCACTGTTTTGTTCGTACAAAATTTCGCCCGTGTTTACCTCCATTAAAATTGCCGATTTTGCCCTAATGTCGAGCACCGTTCCGACAACGGCATCGGTAACGGCGGTGTCTATAGGCACCTCAATATCCGATATGTCACATTCGCTTGAAACGGTCACCGCCGAAATATTTAATGATAAAGAAAAAATTAAAATTATGCTTACAAATAACAATAAAATAGATTTAAGCGATTTCATATGTATTACACCCCTGTAAATATGAATATGAAATGGCAGTGGCAAATATTAAAAAACGGCAATAAAAAACTTGCTGTTTTTATTGAAACTTATATATAACAACAAAACCCTTTCACAGTTTGACTGCAAAAAGGTTTATTAAAAAATGCATTATTAAGGTTATTTACATCGTACAAATTTTGAGGCACATTCCACGTGATTTGTGCGGGGGAATAGGTCTACGGGGGTGTATTCTTGCAGTTTATAACCGTAACCTTCTAAAATGGCGGTGTCACGTGCCAAAGTTGCCACATCGCACGAAATATAAACTATTGTTTCGGGTGCAAAATCAACCGCTACCGTTTTTAAAAGGGTGTCCTCGCAGCCTTTTCTTGGCGGGTCAAGAATTACCGCATCGGGTGCAATCTTTTCAAGTTTTAACTGTTCTGCCGCCTTTGCCGCATCACCGCAAATAAATCTTGCGTTATATATATTGTTTTCTTTGGCATTTATTTCGGCATCTTTTACGGCATCGGGTACAATTTCAACACCGATTATACTTTTGGCACTATCCGCCATAGAAAGACCGATTGTACCTGCACCGCAGTATAAATCCAAAATGTTTTTGCCCGAAGGTTCGGCGTACTGTTTTGCCTTTTTATAAAGCAACTCTGCCATATCGTGATTAACTTGATAAAAAGAATTAGGTGAAATACGCACACGCACACCGCAAAGAATATCATAAATAAATTCTCTGCCAAACAAAAAAATATTTTCTTTGCCCAAAACGACGTTGGTTTTTTGCGTGTTGATGTTTAAAAATACGCTTTTTAGATTTTCACCCAATCCGTTTTTTAAATTTTCGGTTAAAACGGATTTATGCGGCAAATCGGTTCCGTTTATTACAATGCCGATCATAATTTCACCCGTTTGCTTGCCCTCGCGTATGTAAAAATGACGCAAGAGACCTGAATGGGTTTCCTCGTTATAAACCGAAATATTATATTCTTTAACAAATTCGGTGAATATATTACCCGCTGTATAAAATTTTTCGGGGTGAAGCAGACAGTCGCCGCACGGCACGGAACGGTGCGAACGGTTAGAATAAAAGCCGAGTTCACCATTTGCCGCTACAGGATAAAGTGCTTTGTTGCGGTACCTGTCAGGGTTTTTGGGTGCTATTATGGGGTTTGAGTCTATGTTGACTTTGCCTATACGCCGCATAGTTTGTGTAACACGGTTTTGTTTTAGATTACATTCAGTCGCGTAATTAATATGCCGCAGCGAACAACCGCCGCAACGTGCAAAAACACCGCAGTCGATGTTAATGCGGTGCTCGGAAGAGGCAATAATATCCTGAATTTTAGCAAAGGCATAATTTTTTTTAACCTTTAAAACATGTGCGTTGATTATATCGCCTACAGCGGTATGTGGTACAAAAACCGCCATACCGTCATATTTGCCAACGCCGTTACCGTCTGAAGTCAGATCGGTAATTTCAATTTTTATAATATCATTTTTTTTCATAATTAGCAAAATTTTGTTCTATTGAACCCTCATCAAACAGCGAGTATCCACGGCGGCAATCGTAACCGAAAGTGTCGCCCGAATCAAGCATAATATCGTTTATAACAACGTTTTTATCGTCATTCCAATAAGCGTCAACCGTTTCTATATCGGTTTGCCAAAAAATGTTATAAGTGTCGGTAGCGGTTGCAATTTCGCCCCTTACAGCAGTACTTATATTGTTTTCAACAACGTATATGTTTAAAGATTTATCTCCCGAAGGTGATACTGTGCTGTACGAAAGTTCACCTGTGGGCAGTTGTGAAATATCGGTAAAAAGTCCGCCCCTGATAGTGCAGGAAAGGTCGGCAAAAATAACAATAGCCGTAACAAAGTATAAAATTTTAAAACCTATATTTTTCATATTACATTTCATCTACTTTATAGCAAGGTGTATCTTTTGAGTTTATAATGTCAACATCTATATTATATGCCGTTACCGCATATCTGCAATGTGTACAGTACGATGCAAAAAAGTACGGAACGGTAAATATTAGCGGAATAACCAAAAATGACAGCAAAATCCAACCCGTAAAACTTAAAACAAGCCCGAAAAAATCTCCGCCTGTGCGACGTGAAATAATATTTGACATATTTACCGCCTCTGCAGGATGAATAGTGTCGTTGCTTACAAAAAGAAATACCGAAATATAGTATTTAAGCATAAAAAAGCAGAGCAAAAAGGCGGCTATTGTTACCAAAAACGAATTTAGCGACAGCAATCCCGAAGTCCACACAGGTATAGATACATCAAACAAATCGTAGAACCAAGTGCTTGAAAATATCCAAACAATAAGGCAGGGGAAAAATAAAATCGACAATGCGTAAATAAGTTTTAATGTTAAAATTGCTATTAGGTGTAATGCACGTTTATACTCGCTTGTCGAAGAAAAATATTTAAAAATAATCAGCAGGTTATCGTCACTTTCCCAAATAAGACGGCGATAAAAGTAACATACGCCTAAAATAAGCGGTGCTAACACAAAAATCCAAGCGGCGATTGAAAAAATTATACATACTATATTGCCTAAAACCGTCGCAACCAAAGATTCAGCAAGTGCGAATATTAAGAAAGAAAAAATCAAAACACAACTTATCGCAACGCATTTTAAGTAATTGCCGCGAAGTGCTTCTCTTGCATTTTTTTTAACAACCGGACTTGGTGCCAACATATAAAACACTTCCTTTTATAATTAATTTTTATATGATAATAGGATTATAA
>CAZUYL010000071.1:0-6668 GCA_964624945.1 uncultured Ruminococcus sp.
ATATTATATAAAATTACTTTTAACAATGGAATTGCAAATATTATCTTATAACATTGTAAATATTATCAACCAACTTTAGCAAAAAGGGGTTGACAATACCATTTTTGTGTGCTATTATACAACTGTACTAATCGATATAGTACAGTTGTTGAAGTTTTAGGAGGTGTGCAATGTTTCAGTTAGATTTAAAAAGCGGTGTCCCTATATGCGACCAAATTACAAACGGTTTTATAAAATTAAAAGCATTAGGCATTCTTAAGGGCGGCGATAAACTGCCAAGCGTACGTGAACTTGCCTCTAAATTTTCGGTAAATCCCAATACGGTTCAAAAATCGTATGCTATGCTTGAGGCAAACGGAATAATATATTCGGTAAAAGGCAAGGGTTCTTTTATTTCTGATGATGAAAATTCTTCAAAAGCAATTTTAGACTCGGCGAAAACGAATTTTATTGCCGCAATTTGCGAGGCACAAAATTTAGGGCTTACCTCACAAGATTTAATAAATCTTATCAATGAAAACACGGTCTTAAAGGAGGAAGATAAAAAATGATTACCGCAAAGGCACTTACAAAAAAATTTGATAACAAAACCGCACTTGACTGTATAAGTCTTGCTATTGAAGACGGCTGTATCTACGGTCTTGTGGGTTCAAACGGTTCAGGCAAATCTACCCTGTTGCGTTTAATTGCAGGTGTTTATATGGAAGACGGCGGCGAAATAAGTATAGACGGCAAACGTTGTTTCAATAATCCGCAAATAAAATCACAGGTTGCTTTTTTGGGTGATACACCGTATTTTTTACCGCAAAGCAATTTAAAAGAAATGGCAGAACTGTATAGCAGTATGTACGTAAACTTCAGTTATGAAATTTATAATCATTTACTGACTGTTTTTCCGCTTAATCAAAAGGCAAGACTTTCAACCTTTTCAAAAGGTATGCAACGTCAAGCGGCACTTATTTTGGCTTTGTCTACAAATCCGCGTTATTTACTTATGGACGAAGCTTTTGACGGTCTTGATGTTGTTATGCGACGTGTTCTTGCAAATATTGTTATCGACGGCATTGAAAACCGCGGAATGACGGCTATAATAGCATCACACAATTTGCGTGAACTTGAAACCGTGTGCGACCATATATGCGTAATACACGACGGAAAAATTATTTCAAACGGCAATATAGAGGCACTTCGCGGTAATATTCACAAAGTGCAGGTTGCATTTAAAGAAGTACCCGATATGAGTATATTTAACAGTCTCTATATTATGAAAACCGAACGCACAGGTTCGCTTTTGTCACTTGTTATAAAAGGTGATCAAGATTATATTATGCAATTTATAAATAATCTTTCTCCCCTTTATGCTGAATGTATTGAGCCGTCTTTAGAAGAAATATTCATTTATGAATTGGAGGTTATAGGTTATGACGTTAAAAACATCCTCTCGTAAAATAAATCCGTTTTTTAATATGGTAAGTTTTACCGTTCGCAAAAGTATTGGAATAATTATAGTATTATCTATACTGGCGTTGCTTTATTGCCCTGGAAGATATATCAAAGATTTTGCGGCAAACAGTTTTGCCTATCAAAACAATTTTTACAGTATAAATTTAATTGACGGTTTTGCAAACTTTGTTGTATTTTTTGCAGGTGTTCTAGCGGTAGGTTTTAACATAATCAACTTTGGCTTTTTGTATAAAAAAAGTTCAAGCGATGTTTTTCACGCATTTCCGCTAACCCGCACCGAACTGCTTTTATCACGCACAGCAGCAGGGCTTTTGTCGGCACTTATACCCGTTATGCTGTGCTATATAAGTTACGGCTTTATGTCGGCTTTTTGCTCTTGGATGGGCAGTATTATACAACTGCTGTATTACCTGTTTGTAACAATACTTATAATGCTTTTGTGCAGTGCGTTTTCACTTGTATTTTTTGTAAGTGCAGGCAGTATGTTTGACTTTGGCATTTCATTTGTTGGGGCAAATGTTGCTTTAATAGTAGTTGCTTATATTTTCAACCACATACTCTCTCAAACACTTTTAGGTTATAACGGAAACGCTTTTTTTGAAATTGTATATTTTATTTCACCTATTTATCTTTGTGCAGGCGGCATAGGTAATGCCAACAACATAGAAAAAGGAATAAAGGGCGAACACATTTTCTTTTTGATAATTGCAATAGTTTACACCGTGGCATTTACCTTGTTTTCGATTTACTTATATAACAAACGCAAAGCCGAAAAAAGCGGTACCGCTTACGCATACAAATTTATGTATCTTTTCTGCAGTTTGCTTGCAGGAATATGCGGCGGATATTTACTCGGTATGCTTTTTAATACCGATATAGGCACTCCATCTTTTTGGATTTTCTTTATCATAGGTGCATTGCTTACCGCAACAGTATACGGCACGGTAACCAACCGCGGATTTAAAGGCATTAGCAAATCACTTGTAATGGGTACACTTTCAATTATAATAACCGTCATTGTAACGGTTATAGGTGTAACAGGCGGTTTTGGTTACGAAAAACGCATACCCGAAACCGATGAAATTAAATCGGTTACTATATCGGTTTTCGGTGAAGATATTACCTTTAAAAACCCCGAACAGATAATTGCTTTGCATAGCAAAATTGTAAACAACAAAGAAAAAGGGTCTGATATTCAAAGTGTTAATATTGTATACAATTTAAAGGGTTATAAACACTTAACCCGTAAATACAGGGTAGATTACAACTTGGCATTAAACGAATTTCTTGCGATTTACCAAAGTGACGAACGCCTTGAAACCATAAAGGACAATCTTTCTATCAAAAATATTTCGACACGAAGTATTACTTTTTACAGTCAGGAAAGCGATAAATACCACACCACAGAATTAAGTGAGGAAGAATTTAACGAATTTATAAATACGTATTGGCTTGATGTTAAAAGCAGCACTACCGATATTTTAACCGACAATATTAGTTCTTCAGGTGTATATTACAGCAACAACTGTTACGAATTGGTTTGCTATTCGGCAGCAAAAGATAGGTCTGTATCGTATATGCTTTCTCAACACGAAAGTTTTACAAACACTGCAAACTTTATTGAAACGCATAACATTATTGAGCGTTCCGAAACAAATTAAGGCTATAAAAAAGCACTGTGAAAAAATCACAGTGCTTTTGAAATTTAAAAAATTAATACATAAATTTGCCTTCGGCAACCTTACGCAAATGTTCACCGTAGGGTGATTTGCCGTATTTTTCTGCCGATTCGATAAGTTTTTCACGACTTATCCAACCGTTTTTATAAGCAATTTCTTCAACTGCCGAAATTTGAACGCCCTGACGGTTTTCAACAACTTTAACAAATTCGGTAGCCTCGCTCAAAGCGTCCATTGTGCCTGTGTCAAGCCAAGCGTAGCCACGACCCAAAGTTACAACGTTGAGTGTGTCATCTTCAAGATAAAGTTTGTTAAGGTCGGTGATTTCAAGTTCGCCGCGAGCAGAAGGTTTAACCTTTTTAGCCATTTCAACTACACGGTTGTCGTAGAAATAAAGACCTGTTACACAGTAATTTGATTTTGGATTTTTCGGCTTTTCTTCAAGTGAGATAGCCTTGCCGTTTTCGTCAAACTCAACTATACCGAAACGCTCAGGGTCATCAACATAATAACCGAACACGGTAGCACCCTTTTCACGTGAAGCGGCTTCACGAAGATGCTTTTTCAAGCCGCTGCCGTAGAATATGTTGTCACCCAAAACCATTGCACAACTATCGCCGTCAATGAATTTTTCACCGATTAAAAATGCCTGTGCCAAGCCATCGGGAGAAGGTTGAACTTCGTAAGAAAGATTTATACCGTAACGTGAGCCGTCACCCAAAAGACGCTCAAAATTAGGTAAATCGGTAGGAGTAGATATAATAAGTATATCACGAATACCCGCAAGCATAAGGGTTGAAAGCGGATAATAAATCATCGGCTTATCGTATACGGGCAAAAGTTGTTTTGAAGTTACCATAGTCAGCGGATAAAGACGTGTTCCGCTGCCGCCTGCAAGAATAATACCTTTCATTTTTAAATCTCCTTTACTTTA
Source organism: uncultured Ruminococcus sp. (assembly GCA_964624945.1). GTDB lineage: Bacteria > Bacillota > Clostridia > Oscillospirales > Acutalibacteraceae > UBA737. Next base: position 4,078 of record CAZUYL010000071.1, read on the forward strand.
CGATTATATCAATGCCGTTAATAACAACATCTGTTACGGGTTTGTCGTTTGCACCAACCTGTGTTTCGGCTATGGCATCAACAACGTCCATACCGCTTACAACCTGACCGAAAACCGTGTGACGAAAATCAAGCCACGGTGTGCCGCCCATTTCGGCATAAGCCTCGGTAATTTCAGGTGGAAAACCGTTGTCGGCTAAGTCTTTCATTTGGTCAAGCATATTAGAAGGCACCTCTTTTGCCTGAACAATAAAGAACTGACTACCGTTTGTGTTAGGACCTGCGTTTGCCATACAAAGTGCACCGCGTAAATTATGAAGTTGAGGGTCAAACTCATCTTCAAAACTGTTGCCCCAAATTGATTTGCCGCCCATACCTGTGCCTGTTGGGTCGCCGCCCTGAATCATAAAATCTTTTATTACACGGTGAAATATTATTCCGTTATAATAGTCATTTTTTGCATGGGTAGTAAAATTTTCTACCGTTTTAGGTGCATTTTCGGGGAAAAGTTTAATTTCAATATCACCCATTGTGGTGTGCATAACTGCAACCGTGTCACCGCTCTTTACGGGTTCTAACTGTAAACAAGACATAATATTACCTCTTTTTTTCTTAATCAATTACATTTTAACATCATTTTACATTTTTAGCAACCTTTTTTTACATAAAGGCAATTTTTGTGACACATCTATTGAAAAAAAGGTAATTTTGTGGTAAAATTCTTAAAAAATACCGAGGTAAAATTATAATGACAAATATATATCTTATACGCCATTGTGAAGCAATGGGCAATAAAATGAGGTTGTTTCAAGGTTCTACCAACTGTGACATAAGCGACACAGGTGCAAAACAACTTGAATTTTTAGGTGAACGTTTTAAAAATATAAAACTTGATGCTGTATATTCGAGTCCGCTTATACGCACGCAAAAAACCGCTCACGCCGTAGCAGATAGCCACAATCTGCCTGTTATTATCCGTGAAAATTTAGTAGAACTTCACGGTGGCGTTGTTGAGGGCAGACCTTTTCAAGAAGCATTTAATTCTATTGAGGGGCTTGCTGACACATGGAATAATCACCCGCAAGATTTCGCCCCCCAAGGTGGCGAGGCTATGCGTGACGCATATGTGCGTATTTATGATGAAATTCTATCGCTTGCACAACTAAACCGCCAAAAAACAATCGCCGCCGCAACACATGGCGGTGTGTTGCGTTGTCTTATGTGCCGTGTGCTTTACAATGATATAAATCGCCTTAAAGATGTGCCTTGGTGCGAAAATACCGCCGTTACACTTTTAAGCATTGATGACGATAATAAAATAAGCGTTAATTTTTTCAATGATTACAGCCATGTACCGAGCGAATATATGCCAAAACGCAGTCGCATAGTTTCAAAAGCCGAAGTAGGTGCAAAAGAATGATTATAATGTCTGTTGACCTTGGCAAAGCCAGAACAGGTATTGCCGTTTCGGATATCGGCAATCAGTTTGCTTTTCCTAAAGAAGTAATAACCGAATACAACACCGAACGCCTTGTAACAAAAATTTGTGAAAAAGCAAAAGAATACTCTGCCGAACGTATAGTAGTGGGTTTTCCTAAAAATATGGACGGCTCACTCGGTGAACGTGCATTAGAATGTTCTGACATAGCCGAACAGATACACCGCGAAAGCGGAATCGAAGTAGTGCTTTGGGACGAGCGTTGCACCACAGTTACCGCACACAACTATTTAAGTATGAACAACGTCAGGGGCAAAAAACGCAAACAAACAGTCGATGCCGTTGCAGCGGTAATAATTTTGGAAGATTATTTAAGAAGTTTATAAATTTTAAAATCGACGGTTAAACACCGTCGATTTTATTTATCAATCAAACTTTAATTTATCAAATTTTAAAATGTCGTTTGGTTCAACCGAAAGGCATTTGCAAATAGCGGCAAGCTCATAATCGGTTACTTGCCTTTTATTCTTTTCAATTTTACTTATCATTTGCTGATCAATATTTATATTCATAGTTTGCAATTTTGCCGCTAAATCAGACTGTGACAAGTTGCGTTTGCATCTTAAGTTTTTAAGATTGCTCGAAATAATATTTTTATTATCGTAATAACAAATCTTTTTCATACCGTTATTGCACCCCAATACGTCATATTAACGTATTGACAATATCATATTTTTGCAGTATAATTACGTTACATTAACTTAATGGGAATTTTATATTTTAAAGGAGTATTTATTATGGTATGTCCAAAATGCAAAAGTGAAAACGTAACCGTTACTACCGAACAAAAATCCGCAAAAACCAAAAGTAAGCATATGGGCTGTTTATGGTCTATATGCCGCTCTTTCTTGATTATTTGCACTTGCGGTTTGTGGTTACTTGTCGGCAGACGAAAATCAACTTCAAAAACTAAGTTTAAAAATTCTACTGTTGCAATTTGTCAAAACTGCGGACACAAATGGAATGTTTAATTCACAAAAAACAACCTACGGCTGTAAAGCGTAATGTCGTTAGTGAAGTTTTACGCAAACCGAGTGAGATAATCATAACCACCCGTCAAACGGGTGGTTTGCACAAGGGCTAAAAGCCCATAA
>CAZUYL010000072.1:0-6590 GCA_964624945.1 uncultured Ruminococcus sp.
ATATAATATACATTACAATGGTGGTTTTGTGCATATCTGTATGGAGGTGCTTGATATGGATAATAATAATTTTGATTTTAACAAACCGCAAAATGATGAAAATCAATCTTTAGATCTTAACAGTTTTTCATCAGGTGCAGTTGATAACACACGCAAAAAACGTGCCAAGAAAAAGCGTGGCAAACAGCGTATGTTAAAACTGTTTTTAACTGTAATGCTTGTTGGCATAATAACCGTAAGTTTGGTTGCAGGTTCATTTTTGGTTTATGCATTTACCATGGTTGACGGTAAAATGGACGTAAACCTTGACGATTTGGAACTCAACTTTACCACTACAATTTACGTGCAGGATAAAAGCAGTAACGAATGGGCAGAATATCAACGTTTGCACGGTGAGTTTAATCGCATTTGGGTATCGTATGATGCAACAGCGGCTAAAGACACCGAAAACACCGATTATGACGGTATTCCGCAACAGTTGGTAAACGCATTTATTTCTATTGAAGACAAACGTTTTGAAACACACTACGGCGTTGACTGGAAAAGAACTTTCGGTGCAATTATAAATACCTTTGTACCTATATATTCATCACGTCAAGGCGGTTCTACAATTACGCAGCAGTTGGTAAAAAATCTTACCAACGACCGTGACACAAGTGCCAGCCGTAAAGTACGTGAAATTATGAGGGCAAGGTATCTTGAAAGCCATTATTCAAAAGATACCATAATAGAATGTTACCTTAACACTATACCTATGGGGCACGGTATTTACGGTGTCGAAGTTGCCGCTAACTACTATTTCGGAAAAGGCGTTAACGATTTAACTTTGGCGGAATGTGCTTCGCTTGCATCTATAACAAAAGCCCCGTCAAACTATGCCCCCGACGACAACCCCGAAAATAACAAAACAAGAAGGTCAACGGCATTAAAAATAATGCTTGAGGAAAAATATATAACCCAAGAAGAATATGATGCCGCCATAGACGAAGAACTCAACTTAGTTGCATCTAAAGACCAACTCAACGAATCAGAGGTTAACAATTATTTTGTTGATGCACTTATAGTTCAGGTTACAAATGATTTGGCTGATAAATACGGTTGGGATAAAACAAACGCCGCATCTAATTTCTACAGCGGCGGATACAAAATTTACGCAACATTGGATCCTGCCGTTCAAGGAACTGTGGACGAAGTATTTTCCAATTCCGAAAAATACGGTTTAAAAGGCAAAGACGGCCAGCAACTTCAAGGTGCATTTACCGTTATGGATTATGAAGGACATGTTTTAGGCTTAGCAGGCGGTATAGGTGAAAAAACCGTTAATTTAGGTATGACAGGCTTTAACCGTGCCACCGATGCCGTAAGACAACCCGGTTCTACAATGAAACCTATTGCCGCTTATGCCCCCGCCATTGAGTCTAATTTAGTACATTATTCTTCGATGGTTAATGATACGGCTGCAAATTACAACGGTTGGACACCTAAAAACTGGTACGGCTCTTATTGGGGCAACGTTACGGTGCAATACGCACTTGAACGTTCAATTAACACCGTTCCCGTTTATTTGGTAAACAAACTCGGTCCGCAAAATGTTTTCGACTTTTTAAATCAAAAATTGGGTATTACTACACTTAACGAAAATGATATTGATTTATCGCCTCTTGGTATGGGCGGAACAAACGGCGGCATTACCACTACCGAATCTGCAGCGGCATTTGCCGTTTTCGGAAACGGAGGTAAATATTACGAACCCAATCTCTATTATGCCGTTTACGATCAACACAATAAAGTTGTACTTTCTAATGAAGAAATTGAGCCTGTTGTTGCCATAAGCGAAGACACCGCCACCGTTATGAATAAACTGTTGCAAAACGTTGTTTACGGTGCAAACGGTACAGGTGCTTCTGCCGCAGGATATGTCAGCAATATGAAAATTTACGCTAAAACGGGTACTTCAAACAATGCAAACGATTTATGGTTTGTTGGCGGTTCACCCTATTACGTGGCATCTTGCTGGTGCGGTTATGACACACAGCAAAAAGTTGCAGACAGCGGTATGGCTAAAAAAATGTGGGGTGCCGTTATGTCACAAATTCACACCGGACTCACACCAAAAGAATTTGAAATAAGCAGTTACGCACTTGACAGATACTATTGCACCGAAACAGGTCTTTTGGCTACCGATGCATGCCCATCTAAAGCAATAGGCTGGTATAAAAAAGACAATGTGCCCTCTAGTTGCACAACGCACAGCGGTACCGTGCTTGACACCCCTGAAGTTGTAGCACAGCAAGAAGCGGCAAATGCAGCCGATACAACCGAAAGTGCTGAATAAACAATAGAATTTTTGCAATTTGCTTATTGACAATATTTTGTTATGTGGTAAAATTTAAGTATAAAATAATAGTAAAGGTTTGAGTTTAATGGAAAACTTAATTAAAAAAGTCAGTGATATAGGCGTAGTGCCTGTTATCAAGATTGACAACGCAAAAGATGCTGTTCCGCTTGCCGAAGCACTTAAAAAAGGTGGTTTGTGCTGTGCAGAGGTTACTTTCAGAACCGATGCCGCTGAAGAGGCTATTCGCTTAATTTCACAAGAATACCCTGATTTTCTTGTAGCGGCAGGTACTGTGCTTACACCAAAACAAGCCGATGCGGCAATGGCAGCAGGTGCATCTTTTATAGTAAGCCCCGGTCTTAACCCCATCGTTGTAAAACATTGCATTGAAAAAGGTTACCCAATAATCCCCGGCGTTTGCACACCGAGTGAGGTTGAACAGGCAATGTCGTTGGGTCTTACTTATCTTAAATTCTTCCCCGCAGAAGCGGCAGGCGGCGTTAAGATGATTAAGGCAATGGCAGCACCTTATACAAAAATTAAATTTATGCCTACAGGCGGTATTGGTCCTAAAAATCTTGCCGATTATTTAAACTGCAAAGCAATTTTTGCTTGCGGCGGCAGTTGGATGGTTCCCGGTGATAAAATTACCGAAGGCAAATTTGATGAAATTGAACAGTTAACACGCGAAGCGGTTGAACTTTTAAAGGAGATTAGAGCATAATGGCAAGAATTATTACTTTCGGTGAAATAATGTTACGTTTGGCACCAAACGGTTATTACAGATTTTTCCAAAACGATCAAATGCAGGCTACTTTTGGCGGCGGTGAGGCAAATGTTGCTGTATCACTTGCAAACTACGGTATGGATAGTGCATATGTTACTAAACTACCTGCACACGCTATAGGTCAAGCGGCAGTTGATTCTTTACGTTCTTTCGGTGTAGATACTTCTAACATTGTTCGAGGCGGTGAACGTGTAGGTATTTATTACCTTGAAAAAGGTGCATCACAACGCGGTTCTGTTTGTATTTATGACCGCAAATATTCTGCAATTCAACAGGCTACTGCCGATGATTTTGATTGGGATAAAATTTTTGAAGGTGCCGATTGGTTCCACTTTACAGGTATTACACCTGCTCTTGGCCCTAACGTTGTTGAAATTTGCCGTCAGGCTTGTAAAGCCGCTAAAGCAAAAGGTGTTAAAATTTCTTGCGACCTTAACTACCGTGGCAAATTATGGACACGTGACGAAGCACGTGAGGCTATGACCGACCTTTGCCAATATGTTGATGTTTGTATCTCTAACGAAGAAGATGCTAAAGACGTTTTCGGTATTGAAGCAGAAGGCACCGATATTTACGGCGGTAAACTTAACCACGAAGGTTATAAATCGGTTGCAAAACAACTTGCCGACAAATTCGGTTTTGAAAAGGTTGCTATTACCCTACGTTCTTCAATTTCTGCAAGCGATAATGACTGGGCAGGTATGCTTTACGACGGTGAAAATTACTGCTTCTCAAAATCATACCATTTGCACATTGTTGACCGTGTAGGCGGCGGTGATTCATTCGGCGGCGGACTTATCTATTCAATTCTTACAGGTAAATCCACACAAGATGCTATTGAATTTGCGGTTGCTGCATCGGCACTTAAACATTCTGTAGAAGGCGACTACAACCGTGTAAGCGTTGCCGAAGTTGAAAAACTTGCAGGCGGCGACGGTTCAGGCCGTGTTCAAAGATAATATAAACTTAAATAACATTAAACGGTGGTAGCTTATCGCTACCACCGTTTTTTCATAATTATTAAATTGTATTGTTAATTTTTACAAAAATCCCCTGTTTCTGCATAGAAACGGGGGATTAAAATATTAGACTATTTCTTTTTAGGCTTTTTTATAAAAGATGCAAGAACAATTATTATCTGCCCTGCCACACCCAACAAATAAATGAGTGAAACATCTATTTTAAAATAAAAGAAAGTTATTTGAACGGTGATAAGTATAGACCACATTAAAGCCGACACTATAAAATAATTAAAGCGAGGGTTAAACCATATAGAATTAAAAACAAGCCTTACAATTAAAACCACGGGAACGGCATATACAAAATAAAGCCAACGAAACATTGCCGTTTTGCTGACAAGTGCCGTGATTATAAACGCAAAAATTGCAACTATCCAGACTAAACTTTCAGATATATATGTAATTGCTTTGCGGTTGTATTTAGTTTGTTTTTCTTTATTGGCAACAACGTTTTGGTCAATAATTTCGGACCTTACCAAATAATCAAGCGATACACCAAACAAATCTGCCATTTCAACCAAAACAGAAACATCGGGAGTAGATTCTCCGCGTTCCCACTTGGAAACGGTTTTATCGGAATAATTAAGTTTTTCGCCCAATTCCATTTGAGTCATATTGTTTAGCAAACGCAAATCGGTAATATTTTTTGCAACAATGGATTTAATGTTTTCCGTAAAAACGCCCCCTTTAAATTTTTAACAAATTGCATTATATAACAAAAATTGTAAAATTTCAAGAAATAAAATTTAAACCTGTTTATCATTTTCAAATAAAGAAAATTCTTTATAAATATTTTTACGTTTTTCGGCGGTGTTTAAGGTAGAAAAACGGTCTATTTTTCTTTTACCCGTAAGCAAAAGCCAAAAATATTTTAATACCGTTATCACGTAACCCAAAGGCAATAAAATTTTATATTTTTGTGTAAATTTTAATTCTGCTTTTGTTTTTGAATTTATTGAAAAAAATAACTGAAAAACAGGATTTATTTTGCTTACCGTTCGTTTTTCACGGTCACCTATGTATTTTATTTGGCGGTAGCGGTCGGCATCTTTATAGCCGAAATTTCCGCCATTTAATATATCGGCAACAATACCCTCAAGCAAATTTTCGTCTGCTGTTCCTGCCCAGTCTTTTGGGTCACAACCTAAATACTCGGCAGAAACCAACGTAAGCAACTGTGCAAAACGCCAAAGTCCCATTTGTTTTAAAGGCTTTTCAAAAAGAGCAATAAATTCATCATTTGAAAAACTGTTTGCAAAAACCGCCCAATCACACAAATGCCGCAGACCTACCCCCTCATTTGTTAGGTGCGATGCCGTATGCAAAAGCAAAATAATGCCGTGGTGAAATTTTGACGGCAAAACACATGTGCAATTTTGGGCATTACATTCAAAAGATTTTTCATAAATATCCGACAAATAATTATTAATTACATCGGTTTTTTCATTATCGGGTACACCGTTTACACGAAAATGCAGTTCGCAAATAATACCGTCTTTTCGCCTGTATTCAATGTGCATATTTTCGGTGTCAAGATTTACATTTGTTACAAACCCGATAGATTTTAACGCTTTGTCGGCAGATAAAACATCATCGCCCGACACAAGCACGTCAACATCACCCATAGTTCGCAAAAGCGGTTCAGGGTAATATAAAGCAGAAGAAACGCCCTTTAAAACAACGTATTTTACATTGAATTTTTTGAACGCTTGGTTTATTTCACCGTGTGCGTATTCAACACGTATGTTATTTGTGATTATGTGAGAAAAAAACTCACCGTCGGCTTTTTCGACCTTATCTTTGACAGCGGAATAAACCAACGAATAAACCGCCTGATGCTTCGCCTCGGTTAAAATGCCCTTTACATCTAATTCATCAGGCAGTGATGTTTTTTTGTTAAATAACGAATTTGAACATACGTTAAGAAAAATATTTTGATTTTCACTCATCAAACAATTCATACCAATATCCTTTGTGCCGTTTAGCGACAATAAATATACTTTATAAGATAAACAGCCTATCGCCGCACCTAAAACGTTTGCGATTACATCGTCTGTTTCGGCTCTGCCCAAACCGTAACGGTACTGCAAAAATTCAACCAAGCAAGACAATAAAAATGCAAAAACCACTGTAAAAATCACATTGATTTTATAATGCTTTTTTGTTAGCACATACGGCATAGTAATGCCAATAGGCACAAAAAGCAGTATATTCATAAAAAACGTGCGGTATAATTCAGGTTGAACCCGTGCCTCAATTAAAAAATTGAATGGGAGAAGCGATATATCACTCTCAAAAAAATCTCTGCTAATAACAGTAACATAAATCACCGTAAAAACGCTAAAAAGAAAAACCGCAAAATTAATAGCATTAAATCTTTTTCGTCTTGCCAAAAGTGCAAAACACACCCATGCATAAATAACAATAACCGTAAGCAATGCTAATA
>CAZUYL010000073.1:0-6575 GCA_964624945.1 uncultured Ruminococcus sp.
TAAAATAAATAAAATATTAAATATAATCGGAGGCTCTTATGCAAAGAAGACAGGTTCATCTCGATTTTCACACGTCTGAAAAAATTTCAGGCATAGGCAAAGATTTTTCAAAAGAGCAATTTCAAGAAATGCTCAAAAAAGGTCACGTTGATTCTATAACGGTATTTTCAAAATGCCATCACGGTTGGTCGTATCACCCAACAAAAGTAAATCAGATGCACCCTCATCTTGATTTTGACCTACTTGCTGCTCAAATTGAAGCCGCACATGAAATCGGTGTAAAAGCACCTGTTTATATTTCGGCAGGCTACGATGAAAAAGCCGTTGTTGCACATCACGAGTGGGCACATGTAAGTGAAGATGAATACAAAAAAGGCGGAGTTGATTTTGATTTTCCGTACTATCATAAAATGTGCCTTAACACACCCTATCTTGACGAATTGTTAGCCGAAGTTAAAGAGGCTTGTGAAAACTATGATGCCGATGGCATTTTTCTTGATATAGTTTGTGTTGACCCTTGCTATTGCGACACTTGTAAAAAACAAATGCAGGAAATGGGGCTTGATGTCAATAATCCTGCCGATGTTCAAAAACTTGCCGAACAGGTTTATGCAGAGTATGTCAGAAAAGTGCGTGAAACGGTTGATTCGGTAAAACCGAACTTGCCTGTTTTTCATAACGGAGGTCATATTCGCCACGGCAGACGTGATTTAGCACACGCAAACACACACCTTGAACTTGAAAGTTTGCCAACAGGCGGCTGGGGTTATGACCATTTTCCTATGTCAGCGGCATATGCACGCACACTTGATATGGAATACTTAGGTATGACAGGTAAATTCCATAAAGCGTGGGGTGAATTTGGCGGATACAAACACCCGAACGCACTAAGATATGAAGTTGCACTTTCTGCTGCTAACGGTGCCAAAAGTTCTATAGGTGATCAGTTGCACCCATCAGGTCTTATGGATAATGCCACCTATACGCTCATAGGAGAGGCATATAAAACCGTTGAAGAACGTGAACCTTGGCTTGACGGATATAAAAACAAGTCGGATATTGCTATTCTTTCAAGCGAAGCAATCCTTAATTTAAAAGGCATTGATATGCCGCATTGGTTTTCTTTAAATTGGAATTCCGGTTGTGCACGCATTTTGTTAGAAAGCCACTATCTTTTTGATGTTGTAGACACCGAGGCGGATTTTTCAAAATATAAATTATTGATTATGCCCGATATATGCTCACTCAACAGCCAACTCGCCGACAAGGTTAATAATTACATTGCAAACGGCGGTAAAGTGCTTGCGAGTTACGAATCAGGACTCAATCAAGATAAAACAGATTTCGCTGTTGATTTCGGTTGCAAATTTGAGGGCGAAAGTGAATACAAGCCCACCTATTTAAGACCCGATTTTGATTTAGATTCTTTAAAAGCGGCTTCATACGTTATGTACGAAGATGCAATGAAAGCAACAGCAACAACAGGCAAATCAATCGCTATAATAGATAAACCGTATTTCAACCGCACAAGAGAACATTTTTGCTCTCACCTACATACACCTGCCAGTGGCGAAAAATATTGCGACGCGGTTATTATGACCGAAAACACCGCATATTTTTCACAAAAAGTATTTTACGAATATTATATGCACGGCAGTATCTACACAAAAGAAATTGTACGCAAAGCAATTCAAACCTTGCTTGGTGACAACGCAACAATAAATACAAATCTTGCGGCACAAGGCGTTTTAACCCTTACCCAAAACGGTGACAGTCAAATTGTTCACACACTTTATGCATCTCCTGTTCGCCGCGGTGATAAAATAGAAATAATTGAAGATATTATACCGATTTATAATACTACCGTTTCGGTTAAAACCGATAAAGCACCCAAAAGCGTAACTTTGGTGCCCGAAAATATTGCCTTAGATTTTGATTACACCAACGGCAGAGTCAACTTCACCGTGCCGAAAATCGACTGCTGGCAAATGACCGAAATTAAATATTAAAGGTGTATTCACTAACCGTAATACTATTTTTGCAAAAATAACTTAAAGCACTGACAAAATTACTTGTCAGTGCTTTTATTTAATGTGTTATATTTACGATAAAATTTCAAGAAATCAATGATAATGCTTCTTTAAGATTTTTAACTCCGATAAGTTCTATACCTTCGGGTTTGTGAGTAATTTGTTTTATACAACTACGTGGCAAGACGCAATGTGTAAACCCAAGTCTTGCGGCTTCTTTGACACGTGATTCCACACGTGATATGCTGCGTATTTCACCCGAAAGACCTATTTCACCAAAAGCAATCATTTTTTCGTTTAAAGGTACATCGCGAAGCCCCGATACCAAAGCCATACAAATTGCCAAATCGCACGCAGGTTCATAAAGCCGCATACCGCCAACAACGTTTAGGTAGGTATCAAGATTTGAAAAATAAAGTCCCTCACGCTTTTCTAAAATGGCAAGCAACAAATTTAATCGGTTATAATCAAAACCGTTTGACATACGGCGTGGATTACCAAAACCTGTTGTGGTAACAAGTGCCTGCACTTCGGATAAAATGGGTCGTGTTCCCTCAATTACACAGGTTATGCACGCACCCGAAACATTACTCATTCTGCCTGAAAGCAACATCGCCGAAGGGTTTTCAACTTCGCAAAGCCCCGATTCACGCATTTCAAAAACACCGATTTCATTTGTAGAACCAAAACGGTTTTTTATGGCACGCAAAATGCGGTACGACTGATTTCGTTCACCCTCAAAATAAAGCACAGTGTCAACTATGTGTTCTAAAACTTTAGGACCTGCAATATCGCCACCTTTGTTTACGTGACCGACAATAAATATAGGTATTTCAAGCGATTTGCCTGTTCGCAAAAGCATATTTGTAGACTCACGCACCTGAACAATGCTGCCTGCCGATGACGAAAGTTCGCTTATCTGCAAAGTTTGAATAGAGTCTATCATAACCAAATCCGGCTTTTGTGCGGTTATGTATTCGCAAATAGATTGGGTGTCTGTTTCGCTCATAACGGTAACATTGTCGCCGTTTACACCCACGCGTTTTGCACGCAGTTTTATTTGCACGGGTGATTCTTCGCCCGAAACATACAGCACATCAAGTTTATTTTCCATACTCTTGCAAATTTGTAAAAGTATGGTAGATTTACCAATGCCCGGGTCACCGCTAAGCAGTACTACCGAACCCTTTACAATACCACCGCCGAGAACACGGTCAAGTTCACCTATTTGAGTAACATAGCGTTCTTCGTCGCTGATGTTTATGTTTGAAAGAATTTTTGCATTGGAAACAATTTTTTTAACCGCGGCAGACGAAATTCCGCCAACAGATTTTTTCTCGGATATTACCTCTTCAAGTGTATTCCATTCATTACAATGCGGGCATTGACCCAACCATTTAGGCGTTTCATAGCCACATTCACTGCAAACATAAACAGATTTAATTTTTGCTGCCATTTTAAAACCTCATTTTGTATTTTGAAAATCGCAAATTCCTTTTGCAATCGCAAAAGCCATTTGTGACTGATAATCATCGGTCTTTAATTTTTCAAGTTCTGCTTTATTACTTAAAAAACCGCATTCTACTATTATTGCAGGAACTGCGGCATTTTTAAGCAGATATGTACTGTCGGTGCCTTGCTTTACCACACGTGTATTTTGGGGTTGAACAAGTGAAATTATGCTTGTTTGCACCGCATTTGCAAGATGCTGTGCCTTATTAAAATTTTTAGTATAAAACACCTGTGCACCGTTTGCCGCCGATGTTGTAAATTTGTTAAGATGAACACTTACAAAAACAGAGTCGGCGTTTTCTTTCATAACCTGAAGCCGATTTGCAAGATCACTTTTTTTACGTTTTGCAATAGTATCAGACACATCATCTTCTGTACCTGTGTCGCTGTTTCGTGTCATAATTACATTATAACCGTTAAACCGCAAAATACCAGCAATTTTTTGAGAAATTTGCAAATTAATATTCTTTTCGACCGTGCCGTCGTTCGCCGCCGCACCACCGTCAAACCCGCCGTGGCCGGCATCTATTATTACGGTTTTTGTTTCGGTATAGTTTGCACCGGTGGGCAAAATTTCGGATTTAACATAACCGAATACGGCAATTAAGCAAATAACAGTAAGCAAAGCCAACTGCGGCGTAAATCTTTTTAACATATCCAAAAAATACACTCCCATTTTTAGTTGTAGTATCTTAATAATATGTTAAATCCCAAAAAAATATTAGCATCACAAACCTATTATATTCCAAAACAACTGCAATTTCAAGTTACATGCCGCTAAGATTTTGAGTGTATTATTGATTTTTATTGCATTTTACCGTTGCCATTTTACAGAATGGATTAACTACCAATTATGTTAGTAAGTTATTTAACAATTTGCGATAATGCTTACATATTTTTGTCTATAAGTTTATCGGCTACACCTGTATGAGAACAAGACATTGCTTTTTCAAAATACTCGTTAATCTTCTCCTCATTTTCATCAGCCTTGATACCCAATAAATAATGCAACAGTATTCTCAATCACACAGGCGTATATTACTTCACAAAGGGTAAGTTGATGTTGCATTTACAGTATGATTTTGAAAACAGCGATAATTGCGACACCGCAGGAAAAACACTAAGGTATTACAGAGTTCACAAAGGGTATTCAACCCGTGAACTTGCAGAAATGGTCGATGTTGTCCAAAGTGCTTATTCCGCTTGGGAGCGAGCAGCACGAACACCACGCAGGCAAGAGTACGAAAAGATACTCCCTCTTATAAAAAGAGCAAACATCCGCATATAAGAATTATCCGAGAAAAGTTGAAAGTTTTTCTCGGATTTTTTGTCTTTATAATCGGTACATTCGACTCTTTTATCGCCTTTGAGTACAATTATGATAGAAAATAAAAGGAGGTTGTGATATGCGTAACAAAAAATATTACATAACGTTAGACGATTTTGAACGCAGGGTAGTTGTGAACTGCCTGAACGAAATACGAAACAATCTTATTGCCAACGGCAAGTACACCGATGCGGCGGATGAGCTGCTGATTAAATTCAGCAAGGCTAAGCAAAAGAAATTCAAGGTGATTTATAAGGAGGGTTAATTTTATGGAAAAGCACATTTTTAACGAACAAACGGGTATCGGTTATACCTTGCAAGGCGATTATTATTTGCCAGACCTTGCTTGCTCCGACGAAAAGGAGCAGCCTATCGGTTTATGGGGACAACGGCATTTAAGATACTTAAAACAACACCGCAAGGTTTTATATTATAATCTGCTGACAAGCGGAAAATTGAACGATTATCTCGCCGATATTAATATGCAGGCTGAGGAAATGTTTGATCGGCTCGTAAAGGAAACAGTAGAGCGTGAGGGCGTGACCGAACAACTCAAAGCGGATAATCAAATGGAGTGGGTGGGATTGATGAACAATATCAGTAATCGAGTAGCAGAAATAGTAAATCGTGATTTGATATATCAGTAAAAAGTGAGGGAATATCAACAGCCCTCACTTTTGAATATACCTAAACTTATCGGTTCTTCTTCACATTTTGTGTAAACGCACATGAATGGTATAAAAACAAAATTGTGAGTGGGCGTGAAAGTCGCAAAGCAGCTTTCAAGCACTGTTTGCATATTAGCAGAAATGCAATTTACGAAGGTCAAGTTAATGCTTCATTTATGTTTTTATACAATTCTTCGCTCTTGCAGACATTATCCTTATCATAATCTGTATTAACAAGTGAACGTGCTTTTTCGATAATCACAATATTTTCGGGATGATATTCGGAAAATTCCATTTCGGGATCATTGCACATGTGTCTGCTACAAATAAAAATGTCGCATTTTCCAAAGAAGCGAAGCGCTCTGTCCAACGCCGTACTTGCAAAGTACCAAATCCCAATAGATTTCCGCATCCTGCGGATTTAATGACAAAAGTTGATTAAAGACATTTTCCGCTTTATCATATTCGCTGTTCTGCAAATAATTGTTTCCGCTGTCAAATAGCCTTTTTGAACTGTCGTCGGCAAACTGCGGCAGAGTTTGTTTTGTTCCGCAATATTCGCATATGCATATTCCTGCGGCTCTGTCTACTTGAACCTGTCCACCGCAAATTTTACACTTAAAAACCATTTTCAGTCCCTCTTTATAATTCTATCCAAATGCAGGGGCGTACTCCTTTTGCCCTGACGACTACTTCTCCTTCTTTGGTCAGTTTTCCGTTTTGCGATACAAACATAGCATTTGTTTCAGTTTCAGCTTTGCTGCACAGCCACCAATCTTTGTCGCTTTTAAGGATTGTTTTTCTTTCGATATCTTCTATATCATTCTCTCCAAGCAGGAACACATTGCTTTTAACGCCACCAACACTTGTAGCTATGATAGAAGATAACTGATCTTCGGAAAATGCATTTATAAAATCATTATTCAGCCACGAATAGAGTGAGCTTTCGCTCCATTTGACATTTTTGATTTCATCATGGAACGGCAGATCGCAGACGGAAAAATATTATCTCAACAAGAGTATTGCGGTGATGTTATT
>CAZUYL010000074.1:0-6389 GCA_964624945.1 uncultured Ruminococcus sp.
AAATTCATAACCCCAAACCTCGCTTGTGATTTGGGGTTATTCGACAGTCTGAAAGACATAACTCCGCAAAGAGTTATGTCTTTAATTGAAATTATATATTATTTTGTGCCGAAAATACGGTCACCCGCATCACCAAGACCCGGTAAAATGTATGCGTGGTCGTTGAGTTTTTCGTCAAGACCTGCACAGTAAACAGGTACATCGGGGTGTGCTTTGGTAAATGCCTTCATACCTTCAGGTGCTGCTATAATGCACATAAACTTAATACGTTTAGGATTAAATTCTTTAATACGTGCAACAGCGTCAATAGCACTACCGCCTGTAGCAAGCATAGGGTCAAGTACAAAAACATCACGTTCGGGTATATCCGACGGTAATTTGCAATAATAATCAACAGGTTGATGTGTTTCGGGGTCACGGTACATACCAATGTGACCTACTTTAGCAGCAGGTATAAGGCTAAGTACACCGTCAACCATACCAAGACCTGCACGCAAAATCGGTACAAATGCCATTTTTCTGCCTGCCAATACCTTCGTTTTGGTAGGCATCATAGGTGTTTTGGTTGTTATTTCACGCAAGGGTAAATCACGTGTGGATTCATAACACATAAGCATTGCGATTTCGCTTACAAGTTCTCTAAACTGTTTTGAACCTGTGCGTTCATCACGCAAAATTGTAAGTTTGTGTTGAATAAGGGGGTGATCCATTATAAAAACGTTATCCATTATTAAAAATCCTCCAAAATTATTTGTTTTCAATAGCGGTAATTTTATCAATTCTTGCCTGATGTCTGCCGCCTTCAAATTCGGTATCAACAAAAAGGTCAACAAGTTCTATTGCGGTGCCCACACCGATTACTCTGCCACCGAGACACAAAATGTTGGAATCGTTGTGCAAACGTGTGTATTTAGCCGAGAAATGCTCGCTGCAACAAGCGGCACGAATTCCTTTGACTTTATTTGCGGCAAGCGACATACCGATACCCGTACCGCAGATTAATATACCGCGTTGACATTCACCGCTTGTGATTTGTTCGCAAACTTTTACGGCAATGTCGGGGTAATCAACCGACTTGTTTTCATAAATACCGCAGTCAACAACCTCAAAACCTCTGTTTTTAAGATGATCTGCAACGGCATTTTTATGATCAAAACCGCCGTGATCACAACCAATAGCAATTTTCATTTTATAACCTCCGAATTACAATTATTTGTTTTTTTGTTTTAATTCACGTTCTGCTTGTGGCAGACGAAGATATACAGGTAATAAATTTTCGGGTTGAACCGATTGCAATGTGTCAATATTTTTAAATGTGTGCATTGCAACGCCGACTGCCGACTGAAATTTTAAATGTTCAGAAGCAGGTTTAATATCACCCGAAAAATCAATTTTTTTATAAAATAAATCGGTACCGTCACCGCATATTATAATTTTTTTGCCTTTTGAAATTTGTTTAAGTTCGCCGCAAAGTTCATCGGCAATAATAGCACGGTCTTCACAAATGCGAGTAACAACACCGTCTTTAACGTCAAACAATGCGTTGTAAAATTGATTGCAACGTGCATCCATAACTGCACAAATTACTGCATCAAAATCGCAAAAATGCTCTGCCATACCGCTAAGCGTTGAAACAGGGTAACAGGGTATGTTATTGGGTGCAGCTAAACCTTTTACCGCACTAATGCCAATTCTAAGTCCTGTAAATGAACCCGGACCTACTGCTGTTGCAATACCGTCAATATCGGAAAGTTTGATTGCTGAATTATCAAGCATATTTATAACCGTTTGCATTAATGTTTGCGAATGGGTAAGTTTTGTGTTAATGAATGAACTTGCTAAAACCTTGCCGTCATCCACAACGGCACACGAAGCAGGTGAAGCGGAACATTCTATACCTAAAATTTTCATAAAATTAACCTCGGCAAATTTGTATTTGACGTTCGGTGTCGCCAAGACGTTTTATAGTTACACGTATAACGTCGTCGGGGAGTGCGTTTTCTATGTTTTCACTCCACTCAACCGCTAAAACACCACCCGATTCCATATAATCAAAATATCCTGTGGTGTATAAATCGTCCCAAGTAGTAATGCGGTACATATCAAAATGATATAAATTAAGCCTTCCGCCTAAATATTCGTTAATTAGTGCAAATGTTGGTGAAGAAACGTCACCTTTAAAACCTAAACCTTCGGCAAGACCTGTTACAAAACACGTTTTGCCCATACCTAAATCACCGTAAAATGCAATTACTTCACCGCCTGTTAATTTTTGTGCTAAATCGGCGGCTATTTTCTTTGTTTCTGCAGGGGAGGAAGAAACATATAAATCATTCAACATAAATATTCCCCCTTCAACATTATCGTACTAAATTTTATCATATTAACAATTAAGTGTCAATTAAATTTTGGCGATTTAGTATTCTTTTATTGTATTTTGCAACTGAATTTATATTAATAATGAGTTTTTAAAATATTAAGATGTTCATATTTTATTAAAAAAGTGTTGTTTTTTGTAAGTAAATATGTTATTATATTTTGGTATGAAAGGTGGGAACATCTATGAGGGCAGATGGTAAACTCGTTAAAAACTCCGATCCTATGTATAAGATCGGTGCTTACATAATGAACAAGCGTGTTGACGCAATGAATATGATAACAATCGATATTCCCGTTGAACCTATAAAAAAATATATTAATGATAAAAGAAATCAAGGTATAAACATAAGTCATATGGGCGTGGTGCTTGCGGCATTTATACGCACTATGAAAGAATACCCCGAACTTAACCGTTTTGTTGTTAATAAAAAAATTTACCAACGCAATGAAATAGCCGTTGGTATGGTTGTTTTGCAACCCGGTGACAGCGGTCACGGTACTATGTCCAAAATGTATTTTAATGAGGATAATACCATTTTCGAAGTGAATGATATTATCAATAAATATGTTGAAGAAAACCGCAATACACCAACCAAAAACGGTACCGAAAGAATGATGCGTTTTCTGCTTAGTATGCCGGGTATACTGCCTGTCGGCGTTTCAATTTTTAAATGGATGGATAAACACGGTCTCTTGCCGAAGTCTATTATTGATATGTCGCCGTTCCATATGAGTTTCGGCTTAACCAATTTGGCATCTATCAGAACAAATCACATTTACCACCATTGTTATGAGTTTGGTACTACAAGTATCTTTTTGGCAATGGGTAACACACGTGAGGTTCCGCGTAGAAAGGGTAACGAAATTATATTTGAAAAATGTATGCCTATAGGCGTTACAATGGATGAGCGTGTTGCATCGGGTTCTTATTTTGCAATGGCTTTCAGAAAAATGCGTGCTTATTTGCGTAATCCCGAATTGCTTGAGGTTCCGCCTGTGCAAAATGTTGAATAAGTTGTAAATTTATTCATTTATTTCTTGATTTTGGCTTATATTTGTTATAATATATATTAAGTAAATTTTAGTATGGAGGATATTAAAAAATGTTAGTATCAGCAAAAGAAATGCTTACAAAAGCAAAAGCAGGTAAGTATGCCGTTGGTCAGTTCAACATTAACAACCTTGAATGGACAAAGGCTATACTTCTTACAGCACAAGAACAAAATTCACCTGTAATTTTGGGTGTATCTGAAGGTGCCGGCAAATATATGTGCGGTTTTAAAACCGTTGCAGATATGGTTAAAGCCATGATTGATGATTTAGGCATCACCGTTCCGGTTGCATTACACCTTGACCACGGTAGTTACGAAGGTGCTAAAAAATGCATTGAAGCAGGTTTCTCATCTGTAATGTTTGACGGTTCACACTACCCGATTGAAGAAAACATTGCAAAAACCAAAGAATTGGTTGAAACTTGCGACAAACTCGGTCTTTCACTCGAAGCAGAAGTAGGTTCTATTGGCGGTGAAGAAGACGGCGTTATCGGTGCAGGCGAATGTGCCGATCCTAACGAGTGCAAAATGATTGCGGACCTTGGCGTTACAATGCTTGCTGCAGGCATCGGTAATATTCACGGTAAATATCCTGAAAATTGGGCAGGCTTAAGTTTTGATACACTTGATGCCATTCAGCAACTTACAGGTGAAATGCCCCTCGTATTACACGGTGGTACAGGCATTCCTGCTGATATGATTAAAAAGGCAATCTCACTTGGTGTTTCTAAAATCAATGTTAATACCGAATGTCAGTTAGCATTTGCTGATGCAACACGTAAATACATTGAAGAAGGCAAAGATTTACAGGGCAAAGGTTTTGACCCACGTAAACTTTTGGCACCCGGTTTTGAGGCTATTAAAGCAACCGTTAAAGAAAAGATGGAACTTTTCGGTTCGGTTAACAAAGCCTAATTTTACAAACTGAATTTATTTAATTAATGCTAAAAAACGCTCTGCTTAATTTAAGCGGAGCGTTTTTGTGTGATTTTAAGATTAACTGTTTTGCTGAGTAAATTTTCCGTCTTTTATGTTTAAAATATTATTGCATATTTTAAGCGACGTGTTGCGATGTGTGATAAAGATTATAGTTTTGTCGGTATACTGTTTAAGATTATTAAGCAGTAGGGTTTCGGTTGCCTCATCTAAAGCCGATGTTGCCTCGTCAAGCAGTAATATAGGTGCATCAAACAGTAATGCACGTGCTATTGCAATGCGTTGAATTTGCCCTTCGGATAAACCTTGACCGCGTTCGGCAATAACGGTATCAAAACCGTTCGGTAATTCCGATATAAAATCGTAAATAGCAGCTGTTTTTGCAACCTCAACAATTTTATCATCGCTCACATTAGTGTTACAAAGCGAAATATTGTCACGTATAGTGCCCGAAATTAACAAATTGCCCTGTGGCACGTAAGAGAACATACAACGTGTAGTTTCATTTATAGTGGTCTTTCCGTCAAAGGTAAGTGAACCGTCGGTTATGGGCAAAAGACCTAACAAAAGTTTAAACAGTGTAGTTTTACCACTGCCCGAATGACCTGTAATTGCGGTGATTGTTCCTTTTTTTATTACAAAATCATTATTCGAGAACACGTTTTCACTGTCATATGCAAATGATAAATTTTCGGCGGTGATTGTATTAAATTCAATCGGTTTTAACAGTGTGTCGTTTGTGTTTTCATCTTGCAAATTTTCAAGTTCCATAATGCGTTCCGCTGATGCCACAGTGGCGTAATATTTAGGCATTATGCCCGATATATTTTGTAAAGGTGAACGCAAAACCGAAATCAGTTGCAAAAAATACACAAGAGTTCCTACGGTTAAAGTGCCTACGGCAACTTCGGCAGCACCCCAAACCAAAACTCCGTAATAGCAAACGTTAAAAAACAAATAAATTAACGCCGCAATAATTACGGCAATTACATTACGTTTCATTTTAAGGGTATGATTTTTATTCATACTGTCGCCGAGTTTAAGTTTAAAGGGCAATTCGCCCGAAAATGTTTTAATAACAACAATGTTTTCTAGGCTTTCTTGAAAAAACGAACGTGTAACACCTTCGGATTGCTGAACCGCTTTATGTAACGCTTTATATCTGTTGCTCAAAAAACGGCTTGCAAATGGCATTGTAACACCGATAATTATTACAACAAAAGCAAAAAACGGCTTTTTAAGGCACAAAGCCGAAACACCTGCAATTATTTTTGTGATAATTGAAACAATTTGCGGTATAAGAACAACCGTACCAGATACAATTTGATCTGTGTCAGAAGAAAATCGGTTAACTAAATCACCTGAGTGATACTTAGTAACCTGTGAATACTTTTTACCGAGCAGGGTTGTAAAAATGCGGTTGCGTAACGCCATATTCATTTTTGATGATATTTTAACCGAAATAAGCGAAATAGATATTTCAATAATCACATAAAAAAGTATTGATAAAAAAATCAAACTGCCGCAAATCAAAAAGGTATGATTTGTTTTATTATCGGCATAATCAATAATTTTTTGTGAAAGGTCCGCCAAATAAACATAGAGTAATGCGGCGGCAACGTTTAAAAAAGAAATAAAAAATATCCACGCCAAAAAGGGTTTAGTTTGATTATATATCCATTTATTTGCTGATTTATTTTTCATTCCTCTAAAATTCCGTTTTCTTTCAAAGTTCTTATAAATACGTCAATATTGTTTAGTGCAAGCACGGTAGAAATATCAAATTTATCAAGCAAAGCATTAAGCATTTGCTCTTTACTTAAATTACCTTTTTGCAACAAATCCCATAAATAGATTGATGAATCGGTTAACAAAATTGTGCTGTTAAATTCGGGGTTTAGATTTTTATCGCCGATTATAACCGTTTGACCGTTTTCTGTTTTTAAGGTAAATCCGTTTTTGATTTTCATAATTTCACCCAGTTTCTAAAAATTAATACTTGCTTTTTTATTAATTATATAC
>CAZUYL010000075.1:0-6352 GCA_964624945.1 uncultured Ruminococcus sp.
AAAATTCATAACCCCAAACCTCGCTTGTGATTTGGGGTTATTCGACAGTCTGACAGCAACGGAACTACCGTTGCTGTTTTTATTTTTAGGGCAAATGGCGTTTGTACCATTCTATTACCGCATCTCTATCGGACTCGAAAAAGCGTGTTGAAACGTAAATATCGGTATTATTGCATTTAAGTTCTTTGGCTTTATAGCGTTTTATATCCGATTTACCTATGCCATCGGCTTTATCGTTTATAATGGCGGGGCAATCCGACGATTTAAACAACCGTTTTGTGTATTCTTCGGTTTTAAGTTTTTCTATTTCGGTTTCGTAAATTTGCGATTTTTTTAAAAGTTGCTCAACAAAATTGTAAAACAGTTTTCCTACAGGTAGCATACCCTCTGCCCAAGTGCTTTCATCATTTATATCGAACGGTGCATCTGAAAGTGAAAAGCCGAATTCATCGGCATCAATATCCATTTTTGAAAGCAAATCACGTATAAACGAAATCACATTATTTGCCGACAAATTTGTTTCGTAATAAATTCCGCTGTTTTTAATCTGTTTTGCACGGCGTAGTTTTCGCTCGTCGTGACTTATGTATACACGGTCGGCGTTTATAATAGAATAATCTCGGTTTGCCAAATCGGTTAACAGGTCAACATCTAAATCGTAGACAATGTCAACAAAACGTGTAAGCAAATCAACCCAACTTGTTACGGCTGTGTATTCACCTATAAAAGAAAATCCGCCCGGTTTTGTGTTAGAAAAATCTATATCGCTGTTAACACCGAAACTAAGTTCGTTTTTATCGGTTGAAGTGCTGTGTAAATCTACGTAATCAAATATGCGGATTAAAATATCTGCTAAATTTTCCGCTCGGTTTAATATGCTGTTTTCGTTCCAAATTTCTGCCGATAAAACATCACGGTTTAATATATTGGCTTTTGAATTTTCGCTGATTATCTTCTTTTTATCGGCAAAAGATTTTGTTCCGAGTTCGCTGTTATAACCCGTAAATGTTAAATTGCCAAGCGTATGTAAATAAAGTTCATATACCCTTTCGTAATCTTTACCGATTTCCTTTTTCCAAACGGCAGCGTTAATTTTACGCGGCAAAATATGTTCTATTGTAAAAGTGCTTAAATCTAACCGCTCTTTTGTTGAGTTTTCAACGGCTGAGAGCACATATTTGCAAATTGGCTTTTTGTAAAGTTGCTTGTGAATAAGGGCATCTTTAAATTCTGCGTTGGTGGGCATACGGTCATTTGCACGCAAATCGTTTAGAAATACAACAAATTTTTCATAATAATCATCAAAACCGCTGTTGTATACCCTATCATAGACCGATTTCATAAATTTGGATAAATTTTTATTTATTTCGCAAGCGGTAATTCTTATAATATATGTAAGCAAATAATTTAAAACGTCAAGCAATGTTTTTTCGTTAATTTTGCCATCTTCAAAATCGTCAAAAATTTTAAATATGAACGGCAAAACCGTAGTCTGCTTTATTGTGTTAAAAGCCCTTAAAACGTTGGTTATTACATCACTGTAATACTGCTTTTCGAAAATAAAAGTACCGTAATATTTAGACGTTCTCATTAAATCTTTTAACACGTCTTCGTGGGTGAGGTTATTTTCTTCACAAAAATCTTTAAAAAGGCGGTAAGCACTTATTTTATTAACCGATTTGTTGATTTTTGAATTTAAAAAATTCATAAAAAAATCTTCTAAATTTCTATAACCGACATTACCTTCTATAACCGACCAATAATTTTCATAAAGTTGGTCTTGATTTATGTCATCCATAAGCAAATAATTTCTGATTTTATCTGCCAAACTTAAATCTAAACCCGTTGAGTTTATAGATTCAAATATTTTTTGCGGTTCATCATCCTGAGATTTATCTAAAACAATTTCAACAACCTCTAACTTTTTTATACCGCTTAAAATATCGCTCAATTCAAAACCGTTGTCAACAGCCTTTACGATTAAGTTTTTAAAGGTAATATAATTTTTATAAACGTTGGAATTGCGGTCCATAGCGTCAAGATTGCCGTTAAACAAAAGCAACAACTGTTCGTTATCGGTTTTTACGGGTTTTAGTTTTAATTTGTATTTTTCATCACAGTTTCGGTTGAATATAACCTCGCTGATTTCTTCCTCAATTCTTACCGATACACCCTTTGCGGCATCGTAAATTGCCTTTAATAAAATATATGTTGTGGTAAGCCGTTGTTGACCGTCAATTATTAAAACTTCACTCAAAGTGCTTGCATTTAACCCAACAATGTAAACTATTGTTCCTGTAAAATGTTTGCGATCCTGCCTGCTTGCAGTTAATATATCTTGAAAAAGTGTTTCACATTGCAGATTAGTCCAATCATAATTACGTTGATACACAGGCACTTTAAATACCCTGCGGTTCTTTTCAATTAAATCCGAAAACAGCCACGCTTTGTAAGGTTGCATAAACATTAACCCCTTATAATTATTTTAGTTGCCTATTATAGTATAACATAGTTCACCGTGTTTAACAAGTTGAGTTGCATATCGGCATTTAATTAAATATTTATGTGTAGCAGTACATATTTTTGAAATATCATAATATTGGTGCTATACCGATGAAGAAAGAAGTTTAATAATCGAGAGCCTTATTTCAAAGAAAAACGCTCTTATTTCGGAAGGAAAATACACAGACGGAATAGACGATACGCTACTCAAAATCTTGCGTTCAAAAAAGAAAAAAGTTAAAATTATCACACCGTAAAGCAACAGTAAAGGCACAACCGACGGAAGAAAAATCCGCTGATTGTGCCTTTCTTTTTTGCTTTGCGGCGTTTATCTGTATTATCTTAGCGAGCAGTGTATTTGTATATCCGCTCTACAAATACGCTCGTTAGGGATACCCTAATACCCGCCGCAAAGAAAACACGGCAGAGAAGAAGTCCCTGCCGTGCAAGGTTTATTCGTCAATTTTGTTTTCGGCGTAGTTGATTTCTTCTTCTATGACTTTCACATATTCATTATAGTCAACCCATCTTCTCATATATTTTGATTTGAATGCTTGCTGTTCGTAATTTTCGGGAGTTACTTTGGCAAGACGAGAACGAAGAACAGAAACAAGTTCCTTGCTCTGTGTTTGTTCAACTATAGTAAGACATAGCCGACTCGGTAATATTTGCTTTCTTTGCAAAATCCTTTTGTGATAGCCCTTTGGCTTTCATCAGTGCGGTTAGCCTTTCACTAAATACTGACATATATCAAACTTCCTTTAATATTTGCCGATTATCATTATGCTCAACAATTATAACATTGTCAAGTGATTTTTATAATATTTGTGTTTACATCTCGTTTATAACACAATATATAGTGCCTTTCAACACCTTTGTTCTTGTCAATTATATAATTCACGGCAGGGAGATTAATCCCCCTGCCGTTAGGTAGTACTAAAAATCACTCGTCTTTATCTGTTGCCTTTTGCTCGGTTATGAGTTTTGCAGAGCATTTCGCAGTTGCTTATATCAGTTGCACCGCCTTTACTCCAAGCGGCAACATGGTCTGCATCCATTTCCTTTTGTGTCCAAATGCGAGTTTTGTTGCTATCGTGTCCTAAAGCACACAGAGGGCAGTTTGAAATGCCTTTTTCCTGTGCTTTGCGAGTTTGCTTCATATACACCGATTTTTTTGTCGGCTCGTCAAATACACGGACATTCAGCAATTCGTTATGTTGGCAACCGCCCAATATGTATTCCCAAATGCCTTTTTTATCGTTTACATACGGATCTTCAAGCAGTTCCTGCACCTTTTTAGATACTTCTTGCGGATTATAGGACTCTCTATGATATAGTTCGTAGAGCCGTCCCCATTTAAGACCACACATTTTACTGTCAACATCAATAAATACGCTTGAAATCCAATCAATAACGCTATTAAAATATGCCTTTAACTCGTCAATATTATCGTCAAAGCGGTGTTGACTCATATAGGCATCAATATGGTCTTTGCTAACCCATTCTAAAGCGGTACGCAAGAAATCTTGACGAAGAACATTGCCCGAAATATAGGCACTCCACTTTTGAATATTGGCGTTTTGGCTGTTACTAAACACCTCCTTCGCATTTGTAACAAAGGGACCGGAGTGGATAGCGTTTGATAATTCCTGCTCGTTAAGGGGAACGCCGGCAATGTTAATGGTCTTAAACCACTCTTTAATCTCGGTTTCCGTACCCTCACAAATGTAGATTGTGAGTTTAGTCTGCATAATCTTCTCTTGTTGGTCGGTTGGCAAACCTATAAAATATCGAGGTATGCCGTTGCTATCAGCAATAGGGAACTTACCCGTTATGAAACGCCCAAAACTCGTAATACGCTGTTGTCCGTCAAGCACCTCATATTTATCCTCGGCAACCTTTGTAAAATAGATTAGTCCCAATGGGTAACCCTTGAGAATTGAGTCTATAACTGCAACGTCCTTTTTTCCATCAGCATAAATATAGTTACGCTGATATTCAGGCTGAATTGTTAATTTACCCGAAAGTCCAAAAAGCCCCTTACCTTCATATTCGTTATATACAAAACCTTTGCTTATATCAGCAATAGTTATGTCTGTTCTTAAGGTTGTGATCATTTTTGCACCCTCTTTCTAATCAAAATACGTGAATAAACCGCTTTGCCACCAAGAACAGCAGCACCAAGTCCACCGCCATACTTTACAGTTGGATCGAATTGTAAAAAATCCATAATGCCCTCTGGAGCATTAGCATAAGCGTTTCCGCTTGCCTGCCATATTATTTCAAATTGTTCAGGGCAATATTTATCCATAAATGTAATAGGAACGCCCATAATACCATCATAGTCGGCAGGAATGGCATCTGCAAATGGAACTTCTATTGCGTTATAATTATCATATTTTTGATAGCCGTTTTCTCTTATTTGCTTGTGTTTGCTGAACTTTATGTTGTCAGCCATATTCATAAGTTGCATTGGCCGGTGTCTGCGACCGTGATTAATATTAGTATACCAACAAGCATTTCCAAGTCTTGTGTAGTTTCCAACATACCCCAACCTTGCGGCTTTATCACGGTCTTTTGGATCTACATTTGCACCTTCGGGAACTTCAAAGACCATATCTTTACCATTGTTGGTGGCTCCAATCCAAAGCAAATTTTCTTTTATAAGCGGGAAAATTTCCTTGTATATTGCCGCACCAATCGTGCCAATAATAATACATTTTTTATCCGCTTCAAAAATCCAATTAACGAAATCTCTAAATAAAGAAAATGGTGGGTTTGTAACAATTATATCTGCTTCATCTCGCAAAGCCTTAACCTCGTCACTTCTAAAATCACCATCTCCATCAAGATATTTCCACTCTAAATCTTCATAGTCAATAACGCCTGAACTATTTTTATCACGTGTTAAAGTGAAAATTTTCCCTTTGGTTTGCGACTTTTCCTCATCGTATTGTGGGAAGGCTGTTTCAAATAACGAAAGTTGATGATATTGCTCGTATTTTTCCTTTTTCGATTGTTGAGAATAACTTGTACTGATTAGCTTTCTCAAGCCCAAATTCTCAAAGTTTTGAGCAAAAAATCTTGTAAAGTTACTCCACTCAGGATCATCACAAGGGCAAAGCACCACTTTGTCCCTAAAAGTATCAGGATTATATTCCAAATAAGCGTTTATCTCTTTTTGAATGTAGTCATAAACGGTATAAAATTCATCGTTTTTAACTCGTTTTGCTTGTTGTAGACTATCGTTAGCCATAAAAAATCCTCCGTTACAATAAAACATAATATATTATAGCATCTGTAGCCTATAAAATCAATGATTTCAAATTGGTTTAGTTTGGTTTTATTAAGGTGGGGTGCTTTTATCTTCGTTTAACTACTTTCTATTTCGGTCAGAATGGTGTATGATAGAATAAATCTACAGAAAGGTGGCGGTGCAATGGCTGAAAAAGAAAGACGTGTCTTTGCCGGTTATTACAAACGGTATGACGGCAAACACATTTGTGTTGTTACAACGGTAAAGTAAGCGACACGGCAGATGCATTTTCACTTTGCAAATAATCGGTATCGTTAATCTTTATAGTTATTTGCACCTTTTTGGGCGTTGTGCAAGGAGTTATTTGCACCTTTAAGTACGTTTGCTTCGCAGATTGTTTTTAAGGTTGTTGTTTCACCTGCACTGACAACCAAATTTACCGTTTAAAAGTATAAATCCCCTTTGTTTACAGATAATAGAAATGTTATCAAAACAGAAGGGGATTTTAATATATGAAAGCGACAGGAATTGTAAGGCGAATTGACGATTAGGTTATAATAGGGACAAGGTCAGAAAGCCTTGAAAACACTGGTG
>CAZUYL010000076.1:0-6280 GCA_964624945.1 uncultured Ruminococcus sp.
CGCTACCGAGGGATTTTAAGTCCCTTGTGTCTGCCTATTCCACCACAGCGGCATATTAAATATAATATATCAATATTCCCGTTTTGTCAAGATTAAATTTAATAAAATTTCACAAAATTATGCAACTTTGTCGGCAACGGGCATATCACACTGCCATAATGCAGTCTGCAACACGTCTTAATAATGCACAATGCGTAATTCACAATGCACAATTACAACTGCAGTTAAGCCAAAAAACAGGGTTAAATATTATACGGTCATTCAAATACATTTTTCAAAATAAATTGGTCCGCAACTTGCTTTTGGGGGTTGTTACGGACCTTTTATTTTTTGATACTAATATATATTCTAATTATAATATCAATTAAATTTTGTATATATTAAATTGCTCTATGCCCTCTTCAAAATATATTTTTGAATTTTTATTGATATACGCCTTAAAACGCTGTTTTTCGGATTTACCCGTAACCACGCCAACCATTCTTACCGGCTCGTTATTATCAATATAAACCCATATATTTTTTTGTTCAAGATCGGTACCGCTTAAATTATATAATATTTCTACACAGTACAAGGCGTTATCGGGCAAGTTCAATTCTACCATTCGTTTTTCAACGTCTTGGTATCTTGTGTCAAGTTCGGTACGAATTTCAAGCGGAATTTCTGTAATTGAAGCGGTAAAAATTAACTCATTTGCCGAAGATAAATCGTCAACGGTTTGGGTTCTGCCCGATTTAAACGCATAAGTATTTAAAGCAAAATTCAAAATATTTTTAGCACAGCGTTGTAATTCACCCACGGTTAAATAACCGCTTGCAACACTTTCTTCAATATCATCATCGTATAGCACCGCATCACCTACTATGCTGTATACATCATTTTGTGACTTAACCATAGCAGCAAGATTTCGGTTTGATGATTTTTCTTTGCGGGCATCGTCAATTTCGGTGCCCCAATCGGATATTACAAGGCCGTCATACCCCCAATCGTCACGCAAAATTGTTGTCGTTAATTCGTAATTACCTGCGGCACGAACACCGTTTATTTTGTTGTAAGATGTCATAATAATTCTTACAAAACCGTGTTTTACGGCGATTTCAAAAGGTTTTAAATAAACCTCACGCAAAGCACGTTCGCTTAACACCTCGTTTTCGGCATAGCGATTTGTTTCTTGTGAATTAACGGCAAAATGTTTAAGCGTGCAATAAAAACCGTTTTTGGTAAAATATTCGGTTATTTTTGAGGCGTAAATACCTGTCAGATAAGGATCTTCCGAAAAATATTCAAAATTTCTGCCACATAAACCGCTTCGGTGAATGTTCATACCGGGTGCGAGCAAGACATCCACATCATACGATTTCATCTCTTCGGTTAGATATTTGAATAAATCTTCAAACAGTTCGGGTGCCCAAGCAGCAGCCAACAATGCACCTACGGGTATACAGGTGGCTTCGGCACCGCTTTCCATACGAATTCCACTTGGCCCATCACAAGTTGTAACTACCGGAACTCCCTTTTCGTTCCACACTTTAGTAGTTCCTGCAAAACAACTTGCAGTACCGGGATAGGTCGCTTTGGGGCTTGACATACCCTCGCTTCTGACTATTTGTGCCAATGCCTTTACATCAAACTGAGCAATAAACTGTTCAACAGAAGATTTGCCGCTTGAAACATCACTGAAAGAAATGCCCTTATCACCCGTTATTTCAAGTTGGGGCGGAATATTATTTTTTATACGTTCGGCAACATCATATTGTGCGGTTGTAACCTTTTCGGTGCTTAAAACGTTGTTTTGAGTATTGATTATACGTTCAAATTCTTCAACCGGCGGTAATGCCTGCACACATTGTTTTACAACACGGGTTTCGGGTTGTGAAAATTCTAAAACATTAACCGCATCACGCACATTTTGACCTACAAAAATGCCGTATGTACCCTCTTCCAAAACCCAAGCAAAAGGATTACCTGTTTTGCCGCTGTCATCATAAGAAGACATATTATTAACATCAACACTTAAATTTATTGTTTGTGATTGATTTTTTTGCAAAAGTTCGGTCTTTTTGAAAGCAATAAGTTGACGTGACGGCTTGCCCAACATACCTTGAGGGGCTGAATAATAAACCTGCACAACGTCTTTACCGCTGTAATTACCCGTGTTTTCAACATTTACGGTAAGATTAATTGTATCACCAACGCGTTCGGCATTTAAAACAGTTTGCTTAAAGGTTGTATAATTAAGACCGTAACCAAACGGATATAAAACCTTATCTTTAGCAAAGGTTTCAAAATAACGGTAACCTACAAAAATATCCTCTTTATGTATGTTTTTAATTTCGTCACCGAAACAGTCGTCACAGGGGTAATCGTCAGGTGAAGCAATAATAGTACTTGTAAGTCTGCCGCTGGGTGCGGTATCACCCATTATGGCATCAACCGTACCTGCACCGCCCTCTTGACCGCCTTGCCATATATACGCCACAGTACCTACAGAGTATTTTTTAATCCAAGTTAAATCCATAACGTTGCCGCTGTTTATAAGCACGGTAACATTTTTAAAATATTTGCTTAAAAGTGAAATTGTTTTTTCCTCTTCATTAGACAAATACCAATTACCGCGGATTTTTTCGTAATCAAAACTTTCGCCTATGTTACGGCAAATTATGTATACAGCCTTATCATTTTTTTGAGCAGAAGACATCACCAAACTTTCAGACGGAACGCCTTCTTTTTGGCAGAAGCAGGGTTTCCAACCGTCGCCCTCATCATAAGGATTTTGTGAAATAAAACTTTTGTAAAAATCGGTAACATCGGTATCAAGATTTACCCTGTTTTTAATTTCTTGATAAATATTTGTAACATAAGGGCATCTTACCCTGCCGCCCGAACCACTGCCGCTTTTTAAATATTCAAATTGTCCTCTGCCGAAAAGGGCAATATTTTCGCCCTCGCTAAGCGGCAAAGAACCGTCATTTTCAAGTAAAACTATGCCTTCGGGTATTGCTTTGCGGCACTTTTCTGCAAATTTTTTATTCAACATATAAAAAACTCCTATCTGATTAACCTACAAACGTATTTATTGCATTTACAAGTGATTTATTGCGTGTAGCGGATATATTGTTTGCAAATATTACATCTTGTATTCCGCGTTCGTCGACAAACTGTACCAAATTGCCACCAAAAACCTGACCGATATATCGGTAGTCGACAACGTAAACGTTTTGATAATTTTGACTTAAAAATCCTACCATAGCATTACCGAAAGACTCTTTTATAACAAGGCAGGAAGAACCGTCGGTAATTTCGGGGTTGGTGATAATTCCGTATGGTTGGTCACCGCCGATAAATGCAAGGTATTTATTCGAAGCGGATAATCTGTCACCGTTAGATACAATGCGATAATCGGCTTCGCCGTTTTTGGTGAATGTATGTATATATTGGGTTTGTAACGGTTCATAAGCGAAAACAATATCCGGTGTGTTGCCAAGACGTGCTTTTTGACCCGATTCGGAATAAAAAGAACCTAAAAATCCGTCAAATCTATGTTCGGTAAAAGCGGTAAGTTCCGCAGGCACAGCACCCTTTACAGTCATTAATTCCCTGTAAGCATAATAAGCACCTAGAGCGGTCCAATGATGGTCGGTTCTAAAATACAAATACTCGTTTTTATGATTAATTAGAGTATCGTAAACGTTAACCGTGCTGACATTAGGCGACATTTTTGAATATATGTAGTTTATAGCCTTTTGCTGATCCGACGAATTTGTACTACCGCTGTAACCATCCGGCAAAGTTATAGCCATGCTTGTGGGTATAACCATACTGTAAACGTTTGATTTACCGCTTAAATACTCTGCTGCTCTGTTTACTGCAGTTATGTAATTATCGGCGGTGGACTGCACAAAATTGTAATACTCATAAGCGGCATTATCAACTATAAGCATAGCACCCAATTGCTCAGATGCGGGCTCTTGTACCGAAACTTCGGGTTGTGAACTTGCGACAGGCGGAGTTTCGGGCTGTGATTCGGTTGGCGTTTCGGGTTGAGGCTCTACGGTTGAAGCCACATCTGATTCAGAAGAATTTTCGGTTTCACTTGACGTAGAATTCTCACTGTTATCGACTGAAACATCGGGTATATCATCACCCTGTTCAATCTTGCCGTGAACCTGCACCTTATTAATACCAAACGCATCGGTAACGGTTGTGTTGATTGATACAAGCGTATCTCTGAAAGGAAAAGTGTCCGAAAACCATAAACCTATATCGTCAAAATAATCGCCGTTTGCAAGTGATTTGAAAGAAAATTTCGGAAATTTTTTCAATTCTCGTTTTTCGGCATTTGAATAAGTAGGTCTAAAAAACGGAATAGCCGCCACTACCGATGCCGCTAACCAAACAACCAAAAATATGCGTATCATATTAATATCGGTAATACGTTGAAATCTAAAACCTTTTATAAGTTGCATATTATCGTCAATATTTTTTTCGGTGTTCTCTGACGATAATATTTCTTTATCTTTATTTTTATTTTTGCGTGACAAAAGTGATAACTCCTTCAAAACAGGTTAAATTAAAACTGAAAATACAAAAACGGATTGTAACTGTCACCTACTAAAGCAGCAGTTGAAATAAGTAAAAGTGCAATGGGTATTATTATTCTGCCAATCGAATAAATCACATTTACCGCTTTTTTATTCATATAAGTATAACGGAACATTTCACCGATTTTTTTGACAATCGGTGTTGAAATAATAACACAGAACAACAGCACAAACATATTAGATTTTACAAATGTTGTGGTTTCAAAACTTGTAAAGGCGTTGCCGTAATAACCGAACATTCCCCGTACAACTGTAAAAACATCGGAAACATTTTCAAACCTGAAAAGTATCCAACCAAAATATACGATTATAACAAGATATAAATGTGAAAATATTCGGTCTTTTGAAAGTGACCGCAGCAAAAACAGTTTTTCAATGAATATAAATACAAAAAAGTAAAGTCCCCACAAAACAAAATTCCACGATGCACCGTGCCACAAACCTGTTAAAAACCAAACAACAAACAAGTTTAAATATGTACGAAGTTTGCCCTTGCGGTTACCACCGAGTGATATGTAAACATAATCTCTGAAAAAACTGCCGAGTGATATATGCCATCTACGCCAAAATTCAGTAACCGAACGTGAAATGTATGGGTAATCAAAATTCTCACGGTAGTGTATACCAATCATTCTGCCCATACCTATAGCCATATCGGAGTATGCTGAAAAATCGAGATAAATTTGCAAACTGTAAGCCAAGACGCCTACCCACAAAGCAAGAATATCACTGTTTTTGAGTCCGCCGCCGCTTGATAATAATCTATCGGCTATGACACCCATTGCATTGGCTAAAACCGACTTTTTAGCAAGACCGAAACAAAAACGCCATATGCCATCGGCAACATCTTGTGAAGATACTCTGCGGTTCATAAGTTCCTCACATACATCTTTATAACGCACTATAGGACCTGCTATGCATTGATGAAAAAGACTTACATATAAAAGCAATACCGCAAAATTCTTTTGAGGCGGTACATCTTTGCGGTAAACATCTATTACGTAAGACGTTAACTGAAATGTATAAAAAGAAATGCCTATAGGCAAAGCAATATTTAACACATCTAAATTTTTATTGATAATATATCCTATATTTTCAAGCACAAAAGTTCCGTATTTAAAAACACCCAAAATACCTAAATTTATAATCAATGTTGCAACAATGCCTAATTTTGCCAATCGACCGTGAGATTTTTGTTTGCCGATAAACAAAGCCAGCAACCAATCACAAAAGGTCATAAATAAAAGCAATAAAACGTAGAGCGGCTCACCCCATGCGTAAAACACAAGTGAAAATATAAGCATTACTACATTTTTTGCCTTAGTACTCTTTGCAAAATAATAAAACATTAAATTTAAAGGTAAAAAAAGGTAAACAAAAAACAAACTCGAAAATACCACATAAATCCCCTATTCTAAACTTTATACCATATAATTGTATCATTTATCCGCATACCGTGTCAATACAAAAAAATTGAAAAAATAAAATTATATTTGTTGACATTTCAGTAAATATAATGTATAATACTAAACGTTGAATTTTTGTGACGGATTGTATCAATTACTTGATTATACAAAAATTTCAAATTGCGGTGCTGTAAGGCACATAACATAACATCAATATTTCGAGGTGTGGCGCAGTTGGTAGCGCACTAGTTTTGGGAACTAGATGCCGCAGGT
>CAZUYL010000077.1:0-2510 GCA_964624945.1 uncultured Ruminococcus sp.
ATTATATTTTTATTATTCTACCAATATTGTATATGGCAAATTTAATATGTATCAAATATCTTTGTGGGAATTTATAAGGCAATTATAAAAGGTGGTTTTAATTTGATTAGAGTTTTACACGTTGTAACACACATGAACCGTGGCGGTTTAGAAACTATGATTATGAATTATTATAGAAATATAGACCGCACAAAAGTTCAATTTGATTTTTTGGTTCACCGTGATTATAAATGTGATTACGATGATGAAATTGAAAAGTTGGGTGGCAAAATTTACAGATTGCCACGGTTAAACCCG
The DNA here is from genome assembly GCA_964624945.1 of uncultured Ruminococcus sp. Taxonomy (GTDB): domain Bacteria; phylum Bacillota; class Clostridia; order Oscillospirales; family Acutalibacteraceae; genus UBA737. The sequence continues at coordinate 298 of CAZUYL010000077.1, forward strand.
TTTAGTTTTGATTACAGAAAAAGACTGAATAATTTTTTTAAAACTCATACCGAGTATGCGATTGTTCATGTCCATCAAGATTGTTTAAGTTCGATTATTTTAAAATCAGCATATAAAAACAAAGTAAAAGTTCGCATTGCACACAGTCACACCGAAAATCAAGATAGAAATCTCAAATATATTATAAAATTATTTTACAGACAATTTATACCTAAATACGCAACACACTTGGTTGCTTGCGGTAAAGATGCAGGTGAATGGATGTTCCACGGTGCAGATTTTGAAATAATAAATAATGCAATTGATGTCGAAAAGTACATATACAATACAAATTCAAGAAAAAAAATACGAAAAGAATTTAATATAAGTGACGGTGAATTTGTAATAGGTCATATAGGCAGATTTTCGCCTGTGAAAAATCATACTTTTATTTTAGATGTTTTTGCCGAGATTGTAAAAAATATTGATGCCAAATTGTTGCTTGTCGGTGGCGGTGATTTAAAAGATTATATAAAAGAAAAGTCAATTAAATTGGGTATATCCGACAAAGTTATTTTTACAGGTGTTAGACCCGATGTTCCTGATTTATTACAAGCAATGGACGTGTTCCTTTTTCCGTCATTGTATGAGGGTTTGGGAATTGTACTGATAGAAGCACAGACAGCAGGATTACATACTTTTATATCTAATACAGTTCCTAAGCAAAGTATAATTTCAGAAAAACTTATGCAACAACTTTCTTTAAGTATGCCGATAAAAGATTGGGCAAATGCTATCATAAACTGTAAATATAAAGAAAGAACCGATTGCACTTGTGATGTTATAAATGCAGGTTATGATATAAAATCAGAGGCTATAAAACTTCAAAATTTTTATATGAATTGTGTTGATTAAGGAGTGTTAAAATGGAATTTTTAACTGTTTTTACGCCAACATATAACCGTATAAAAACTTTAGCAAGAACCTACGAAAGTTTAAAATCGCAAACTTGTAAAGATTTTATATGGTTAATAATTGATGACGGTTCAACCGATGATACAAAAGACGTTGTAAATTCTTGGCAGTCTTTTGATAACGGTTTTAAAATTGAATATATTTATAAAGAAAACGGCGGTATGCATACAGCACATAATGTTGCTTATGAAAATATAACCACCGAGTTGAATGTTTGCATTGATTCTGACGATACTATGCCTGCAGACGCAGTTGAAAAAATCAATGAAATATGGAACTCTATAAAAGAAAAAGATTATGCAGGTATTATCGGTTTAGATGCAGATATGAATACAAAAAAAATAATAGGAACCGATTTCTCCGAAAATTTAATCGAAACAACATTAGGAGATTATTATTGTTCGGGTGGCAGTGGTGATAAAAAATTAGTTTACCGAACATGCATTATCAATAGTGTTCCGCCATATCCTGTTTTTGATGGTGAAAAATACGTAGGGTTAAAGTACAAATACACTCTCATTGATCAAAGATACAAGTTATATCCTACAAATACTGTGCTTTGTAATGTAGAATATCAAGACGACGGTTCAAGCAAAAATATGTGGCGTCAATATATAAACAATCCAAACGGTTTTGCTTTTTTGCGAAAAACCGAAATGGTTTATTCACCAAGTTTAAAACGAAGAATAATTGAATGTATTCACTATTGCTCAAGCAGTATTATCGCAAAAAATAAAAATTACATAAAAGAGTCACCTAAAAAAGTATTAACTGTTTTATGTACGCCGTTAGGTTTGATTTTGACGGCTGTTATTGTTAGATATAAGAATAATTTTTAGTATGTGGAGGGTAAGTAATGATACCTAAAAAAATTCATTATTGCTGGTTTGGCAGAGGGCAAAAGCCAAAACTTGCCGAAAAGTGTATTGCAAGTTGGAAAAAGTATTGCCCCGATTACGAAATAATTGAATGGAATGAAGACAATTTTGATATCAATATGAACCCTTACACAAAAATGTGTTACGAGCAAAAAAAGTTTGCTTTTTTAAGTGACTATGTAAGGCTTTGGGTTGTTTATAATAACGGTGGCATCTATTTTGATACCGATGTAGAACTTATAAAAAAACCTGATTTTCTGTTAGAAAATCAAGCATTTTTCGGTTTTGAGCAATCGCCTCAAAACCCGAAAAATGCACAAAATAATACCGGCCTCGCCTTAAAGGTAATGCTTGCAGAGTACGATCCGCTTTTAGACGGCT
>CAZUYL010000077.1:2610-6273 GCA_964624945.1 uncultured Ruminococcus sp.
ACCGGCCTCGCCTTAAAGGTAATGCTTGCAGAGTACGATCCGCTTTTAGACGGCTTACACGGTGTGATAGGCTGTCCGAAACTTAACACAGATGCTCTTGCAAAATTAGGGCTTATACCCGACGGCTCTTTACAAAAATTTGATTGGGGCACAGTTTACCCCAACGATTATTTTAACCCGTACGAAAGCACAACAGGCAGGCTTAACAAAACCAAAAACACGGTATCTATTCATTGGTATATGGGCAGTTGCCTAACGCTAAAACAAAAGTTGCGTTCTACTATAACAAAACCTTTACACCGCATTTTCGGTGTAGATTTTAAAGAAAGGATTTTTGGTAAAAAATGAAAAAAATTTTTATTGCATCACATGCAATGGAACTCGGCGGTGCCGAAACATCTTTATTAGGGTTGTTAGAGTCAATAGATAAAACAAAATATAGCGTAGATTTATTTTTGTACCGCCATAACGGTGAACTTTTAAAATTTATACCACCTGAAATAAATTTATTGCCCGAAATACCGCAATATACTGTTTTGGCTCGACCGATAAAAGACACTTTAAGAGAAGGGCATTTTTTACTATCGGTTGCACGCCTTTACGGTAAGTTAAAGGCGAAAAAATTTAATAAAAAAAACCATTTGAAAGAAAGTGGAGTGGCACTTGAATATAGCCACAAATTTACTAAAAAATTTATGCCGCCTATTTGCCCCGACACCGAATACGATTTGGCAATAAGTTTTTTAACACCGCATTATTTTGTTGATGAAAAAGTTAATGCAAAAAAGAAAATTGCGTGGATACACACCGACTATTCAGTTGTAAAAGTTGATGCCGCATCTGAACTTAAAATGTGGACTAAATATGATAAAATCATTTCAATATCAGATAATGTTACCGATACTTTTTCAAGCGTTTTTCCCTCATTAAAAAGCAAAGTTACCATTATTGAAAATATCATATCGAAAAACTATGTTAATTCTTTGATAGATGAGTTTTCTGTTGAATCTGAAATGTTATTTGACGGTAGTATAAAATTGCTTACAATAGGTAGGTTTTCCCCCCCAAAAAAACTTGATGATGTTCCGCAAATTTGCAGTTTGATAAGGCAAAGCGGTATCAATATAAAATGGTATTTAATCGGTTTTGGCGGTGATGAGCAGTTAATACGCAATAAAATTACCGAGTACGGTATGCAAGATTATGTTATCATTCTTGGCAAAAAGTCTAACCCGTATCCGTATATAAATGCGTGTGATATTTATGCTCAACCGTCAAGATATGAGGGTAAGTCTATAGCCGTTCGTGAAGCACAAATGCTTAATAAACCCGTAGTTATTACCAATTTTCCGACGGCAAACAGTCAATTAAAAAACGGTGTAGACGGTGTCATAGTGCCACTTGAAACAACCGCTTGTGCAAAGGCTATGTGTGATTTTATTAAAAACACAGATTTGCAAAACAAATTGATTGAAAACACTAAAAAGACTGATTATACAAATTCAAATGAAATAAACAAATTATACGAATTGGTGATTTAAATTTATGAAAAAAATATTATTATTAGATACCTCCATAGGTACCAGTAATATGGGTGATTTTATAATTATGGAGTGCGTGCGTAAAGAACTTGATTTTTTACTCAAAGATAATTTTGTTTATAATATGCCAACGCATTTACCGTCGTTTAGCACTTTTTCTGTTTTTAGAAATTCTCTCGCTGTTCAAAATTACGCTAATGCGGATTTAAAATTAGCAGGTGGTAGCAATTTATTGGTTAAAGATTTAAAAACACATTATCCGCAATGGAATATACATAATTTTAATTCTGCACCTTTAAAAGATACTATTTTGGTTGGCGTTGGTGCAGGTGCTGGTGATTATACAAATAATTATACAAAAAAACTGTATCAAAAATTATTAAATCACAATTTTTATCATAGTGTGCGTGATGAACGCAGTAAAGAATATGTCGAAAATGTTCTCGGCTTAAAAGCCATTAACACAGGTTGTGTTACAATGTGGATGTTAACACCTGAATTTTGCGAACATATACCAACTAAAAAAGCATCAAAAGTTGTTTTTACACTTACAGGTAAGGCGAATGTTGAAAAAATTGATTACGAAGATCAGGTATTAATTGATATATTAAAATCATCATATAACGAGGTTTATTTTTGGGAACAGGGTGACCTAGACCGTGATTATTTTAATAAAGCCCAAAACACAGATAATATAAAAATTATACCGCCCTCTATTTCGGCATATTCCGAATTGTTGAGTAGAGATGATTTAGATTATGTTGGTACTCGTTTGCATGGCGGTGTATACGCAATGCGACATAAAAAACGTGCAATAATTATTGCAATTGATGAAAGAGCAACTGCAATAAATAAAAATAACAATTTAAATTGCATTGAAAAGCAAGAGGTACCGCAAAAACTTGAAAAAATGATTTTCTCTGAATTTTCTACCAAAATAAATATGCCTTTTGAAAAAATAAAGATGTGGAAATCACAATTTGAAAATTTTTGATTTTAAAAGATGAAACTTACTGTATTTGAGGTAATCTAAATGGAAAGTATTTATATAAAGGAAATCAATATCAACAAATGTAATATTGACGTATATTTTAGCGTGTCTGACAAACTAAAAAAATATTTTGATTTAAATCAACATTTTTTTACAGAGTATAGTTTTGATGTTAGCGATATTCCAAAATCAATAGCAGTTATTCCTGTTTTATTAAATTTATTGCAATTTTCTTGGCTCTCAAATTCTATATTATGGGTTAATGAAATTGATGAAGATTTTTATAATAATATTTTTGTTTTAAAAAATGCTTTTAAAGAAATGTATCCCGATATAAATATAGGCGGTTCTTTAATTGCAGCAAAAATCATCAAAAACCGTGTTTCAAAAAAAGACAAGGTATTGCAGTTGTTCACTGGTGGTATTGATGCAACAACCACATTGATTCGCCATATTGATGAAAAACCTATTTTATTTAATACAAACGGATGGTATAAAAACAATGCTTCGGAAAAAAATTCTGTTTATGATGCTGACTTAAGTGCTATTAACGGTATTGCAGAATCTTTTGATTTAGAGTCTTGCTTTGTAAAATCTAATTTTGGAAATTTTATTAATGCAAGTAAAATAAATAACGATTTTTTAAAAAAGCAAAATACAACTTGGTGGTTTGGTTTTCAACATTCTATGGCATTTTTGGGCTGTGCAATGGTGGCTGCATTTAAATACGGTGCGGATAAAGTTTATATTGCATCGTCATATACTTTTGGTCAATATATATTATGTGTTTCAGATCCCAGAATTGATAATTGCGTAAAATGTGCTAATATCAATACATATCATGACGGGTATGAATTGTCACGACAAGACAAAGTAAAACTTTTGACTGATTTTCACAACTCTTATAAAAAAGATATAACATTACGTGTTTGTTCGTTTAATGAATCTAACTGTTGCAAATGTGAAAAATGTTTAAGAAGTATGTTGTCATTAATTGCTGAAGGTGCCGATGATTTGTCCGAGTATGGTTTTTATTTTGAAAATGATTTTTTAGATATATTAAAAAATTTTATTTACAACAATGCAATGGAGTTAGATAAAAATCATATTGTGTTTTGGAATGATATTATC
>CAZUYL010000078.1:0-6181 GCA_964624945.1 uncultured Ruminococcus sp.
GTGCTTATTCACGGTCTTGTGCGTGACAGTCAGGGTAGAAAAATGTCTAAATCTTTGGGCAACGGCGTTGACCCGCTTGAAGTTATTGATACCTACGGTGCCGATGCATTAAGATTTTCACTTGCAACAGGCAATAGTCCTGGTAATGATATGCGTTATATTCCCGAACGTGTTGAGGCAAGCCGAAACTTTGCAAACAAAATTTGGAATGCCGCAAGATTTATTATGATGAATCTTGAAAGCGATGAGGTATTACCGCTTAACACCTGCGATTTTGCTCTTGAAGATAAATGGATAATTTCAAAATACAATAAATTAGTACGTGAAGTTACCGAAAATCTTGACCGTTTTGAACTTGGTATGGCGGTTCAAAAACTGTACGATTTTATATGGGATGTATTCTGCGATTGGTATATTGAAATTTGCAAATCACGTCTTAACGGTACCGATGAAAAGGCTAAAAACACAGCACGCAGCGTGCTGACCTATGTGTTTACAAACACATTGGCTCTTTTGCATCCGTTTATGCCGTTCATTACCGAAGAAATTTGGCAGACTATGCCTCACGGTGACGGTGAAGCACTAATTGTAACCGAATGGCCTAAATTCTCTGCCGATTTGGACTTCACCGCTGAAGAAACCGAATTTGAGAAAATTATGCTTGTAATAAAGGCTATCAGAAACCGTAGAGCCGAAATGAACGTTCCGCCTTCTAAAAAAGCAAAGGTATGTATACAAACTGCTTTTGCCGATACTTTTGCAGCAGGCACTGATTACATTTGCCGTTTAGCATCTGCAAGTGAAGTTGAAATCGGTGACAGTTTTGACACCGACGGTGCAGTTCGTGTTGTTACCGATGCGGCAACTGTTTATATGCCTATGAAAGAACTTGTTGATATCGACGGCGAAATAGCACGTCTTAACAAAGATTTGCAAAAAGCGATTGTAGATAAAGAGTTCTTTGAGAAAAAACTTAACAATCAAGGCTTTATGGCAAAAGCACCTGCAAATGTTGTTGAACAGCAAAAGCAAGGTCTTGCTAAGGCACTTGACAAAATAAAGATGATTGAGGACAGCATAAACGACCTTAAGGCTCTTTAAAATTTTAATATGAAAAAGAGAGCCGATTTTAAAAAACTCGGCTCTCTTCAATATTATAGCAGATGTATTTTCGTTATCAATTTAATAAAGTTTAAATATATCCGCTATGTTTAAAGGGTTAATTTGTTTAACCCTGATAGTATTGTGTGATTTTTTTTGATTGAATTTTCAAGTAAAATTTTGGTGTTTTATGAAATATAATGAGATTTTAAGTTATATACATTCTTTGGGCAATTTTTCACATAAAGCAAGTCTTGAACGTATTAAAAACGTTTGTGAAAAACTCGGCAATCCGCAAAATCAGTTTAAATCAATTCATATTGCGGGTACCAACGGTAAAGGTTCGGTTTGCACATTTGTTTCAACTGCTTTAAAAAGTGCAGGTTACAAGGTGGGCATTTTTGTATCACCTTATATAATAGACTTTTGCGAGCGTATACAAATAAACGGCGAGTTTATACCGCATAATGATTTATGCCGTTTATCGCAAAAAGTTATTGATACAGGCGTAACACTTACCGAATTTGAATTTATAACCGCCGTTGGTTTTTTATATTTTGCCGAAAATAAAATCGATGTTGCCGTGCTTGAAACAGGACTCGGCGGTAGATTTGATGCCACAAATATTATACCCCGACCGCTGATTTCGGTTATTACAAAAATCGGCCTTGACCACACGGCTCTGCTCGGCAACACAATATCCGAAATAACACGTGAAAAATGCGGAATTATTAAGGGCGAAAATGCTGTGACCTCACCCAAACAAACAGATGAGGCTTTATCGGTTATTAAAACATTTGCACCGCAGGTTAAAATTCCCGATTTAAAGCAACTCAGCAGCGTTTGCGTGTCACCGCTTGGTAACACTTTTAATTATGACGGTGTTCAATACAAAACTGCACTCGGCGGTGATTTTCAAATAGAAAATGCTTTGATTGCTATTGAAACACTAAAAAACTGCCAACTTAACGTAAGCACCGCTGAAATTAAAAGCGGTCTTGAAAAAGCGTTTATATCGGCAAGGCTTGAGGTTGTTTCAAAAAATCCGTTTATTGTAATTGACGGTGCTCACAATCCCGACGGTGCAAACGCTTTAAAATCGGTTTTGAAAGAATACAAAAACGTTACGGCTATTGTTGGCGTTATGGCGGATAAAAATTATGATAATGTGCTAAAAATCACCCTGCCGCATTGCACAAATGCAATTTGCGTAAAACCTAACGTTCCGCGTGCGTTAAAACTTGAAGATTTATGTGATGCGGCAAAAAAATACTGTAAAAATGTTTACGGTGCAAACACTTTGCAAAATGCACTTGATATTGCAATTCAAAAATCTTGCGGCAATGCTATATTTATTTTCGGTTCACTTTATCTTGCAAGCGAGATTCGTCCGCTTTTAAACGGCTGAAAAACACTTTTTTTGACAACTTAATATGACAAATTTCAAAAGGACAAACCTTTATAATAAAACAAAGGGGTTTGTCCTTTTTAATTTTTTACAGAGGTGTTTTTATGTCGGTAGAAATAAGTGTAAACGGTGAAGTAACAACAGCATATTTAAACGGTGAAATTGACCATCATTCCGCAGCGGCAATACGCGAAAAAATTGATACCGCCACCGAGCAAAATATGTCATCACTTTTGGTTCTTGATTTTACGGCTGTAACTTTTATGGACAGTTCGGGTATAGGTCTTGTTATGGGCAGATACCGAAATATAGTACGCCGCGGTGCAAAACTTCATATAACGGGAACTTCACCGCAAATTTATAAAGTTATGAAACTTTCAGGTATAGAAAAGTTAGCAACCATTGATAAATGCAGTAATTAAGGAAGGTACAATTATGAAAATTATAAATAAATTCAGTTTAAATTTTTTATCACGTTCTGCCAATGAGGGATTTGCCAGAGCAAGTGTTGCATCATTTGCGGCACAGTTAGACCCCACACTTGAAGAAATCAATGATATTAAAACCGCGGTAAGCGAAGCGGTTACTAACTGCATAGTTCACGCTTACCGTGAAAAACTCGGCAAAATTTACATAACGGGTGAAATCACCGATACAAATGCAATAAAAATTAAAATACGTGACACAGGTTGCGGAATAGAAAATATTGAAAAAGCAATGGAACCGCTTTATACCACAGTCGGCGGTGAACGGGCGGGTCTTGGTTTTGCGGTTATGCAAAGTTTTATGGATTCAATACGTGTAACTTCAAAAATCGGTAAAGGTACAACAGTAATACTTGTTAAAAAAATATCGCCGCGGTACAAATTAAATGGCTGATGTAATCACCCGTGACAGTTTTATAGAAAGCAATTTACCGCTTGTACATTCACTTTGCAAACGTTTTATTGGCAGAGGTGTTGATTATGACGACCTTTTTCAAGCAGGTTGTGTAGGACTTGTAAAGGCGGTAGACGGTTTTGATGATAGTCTTGGGCTTTGCTTTTCTACATATGCCGTGCCTGTTGTTTTAGGTGAAATACGGCGTCTGTTCCGTGACGGCGGTTCGGTAAAAGTTTCACGCAGCGTTAAAGAACTGTCACTAAAAATCAACCGTGCAAAACAGCAACTTGAATTAAAACTTATGCGTGAGCCAAAAATCAGCGAACTTGCTGCCGAACTTGAGGTATCACCCGAAGAAATAACCGAGGCCATTTCAGCATCGCAACCAACGGTTTCTTTAACTTGTGAAAATGATGACGGCAACTATGTAAGTGACGTTGCAGTCTCAGGTCCTGAAGATTTGCTTACCGATAAGTTGCTTTTAGAACGTGCCTTTAAAGTTTTAGACGCCAAAGAACAACAAATAATAAAGTGCCGTTATTTTGATTATCTTACCCAAAACGAAACCGCCCTTTTGCTTGGAATGTCGCAGGTTCAAGTATCAAGGGCAGAAAAAAAGATACTTTTAAAATTACGCAATGCCATAGGTTCGGTTGCTTGACAAAAAAACCGTTTGGCTATATTATATATGTGTAGTCAAACGAAAGGGGCATCATTATGAAACCAATTTTATATATTGTAATACCCTGCTATAACGAGCAGGAAGTTTTGCCCGTTACCGCACCTATGTTTTTGCAAAAAATAAACGATCTTTATAACAATGGCAAAATAAGTAATAAAAGCCGTATTCTTTTTGTGAATGACGGTAGCCGTGACAACACTTGGCAAATAATAACCGAACTTTCACAAATTGATGAGCATTATTGCGGTATATCACTTAGTCGAAACCGCGGTCATCAAAACGCTTTGATTGCAGGACTTAATGAAGCGGCAGATAAATGCGATGCCTGTATTTCGGTTGACTGTGACGGTCAAGACGATATTAACGCTATTGATAAAATGATTGACGAATATTTGTCCGGCAGCGAAATTGTTTACGGCGTTCGCAGTGAACGCAAAACCGATACATCTTTTAAACGCGGTACAGCACAGTTGTTTTATAAACTTATGCGTTCAATGGGCGTTGATTTAATATACAATCACGCCGATTACCGTTTAATGTCAAAACGTGTTTTAAAGGAATTTGCCAATTTTAAAGAAGTCAACTTATTTTTAAGAGGGCTTGTCACTATGGTAGGCTTTAAATATTCTTGTGTTGAATATTCACGCAAAGAACGGCTTGCAGGCAAAAGCAAATATCCGCTCAAAAAAATGCTTTCTTTTGCAATCGACGGTATAACAAGCCTTTCGGTAAAACCAATAAGATTTATTACCGCTTTCGGATTTATTGTTGCCGTGTTAAGTATTATCGGCATTATTTGGTCGGTGGTAACAGCACTTTCGGGTTCTGCCGTTGCGGGTTGGGCATCAACTGTCAGCATAATTTGTTTCTTAGGCGGCGTTCAACTTATAAGCCTTGGGGTAATAGGTGAATATATCGGAAAAATTTATCTTGAAGTAAAACAAAGGCCGCGATATATAATAGATAAAAAGACCGATGATTTAAAATAATAAAGTCAAAAATAAAACTCCCTGTTTTCAATACGAAAACGGGGAGTTTATTCATCGAGAATAAAAATTAAAATATCTTCAACATTGCATTTTAAAATTGTGCATAAATCATTTAGCGTTACTGTGCTTATCGGTTTGTTGTGCTTTAACCTGTCAAGCAGACTTCGGCTTATGCCGTAATTGTTTATCAGTTTGTAGGTTGACATATTTTTTTCTTTTAGCGTCTTGTAAAAAGGTTCGTACGAAATCATAATTTCACCTCAATACAATAATAATTTGTACTCTTTTTCTTGACAATGCTCTATAAAAAGAGTATAATCATAGTGTGCTCTATTTATAGAGTATATATTATACGGAGGTTTGATATTATGAAAAAACTATTGGCAATTCTACTGACTGTAATGATGCTGTTTTCATTGACAGCCTGCGGTACTGAAGAAAATGATGAAAAAAACGCTAAGGTTGAAAATCCATCTCTTTCAGATAATACCGACACTTCAAGCGTTTTAGAAACAGAAAATAAATCGGATATTTCTACAGGAGATTATACTTGGAAAGATTATTTGGTTGATTATGAAAAATGGGTTGATGAGTACATAGTCATACTCAAAAAGCACCACGAAAATCCGAGTGATTTATCAATTTTATCCGATTATAGCAAAATGGTTCAAGAAACAGCTGAATGGGCAGAGCGATCAGAGAAAATTAAATCAGATATTGAAGATACAAGCGAAATGTTAGAATTTTCGTCTGAATTGCTGAAAATAGCCTCAAAAATTACTGAAGCAACAAATGAAATGGTTACCGATTAGGTAAAGCACGTTTTATTGATTATTGTTATATATATTACATTGAAACAATAAATGAGAATAGAAGGAATAATCTTCGGATTATTCCTTCTATTTATACAAACTAATGATAAACTCAACATAGATAAAATAAAAAAATATTGAATTTTTTATTAATTGCAAACTAAATTTTTAATTTTTTTACAAGCAAAACAACTTAATTTGTGTTATATAAAAGCCAAAAAGCACAAGATATAGTGCAAAAAACGGGTGCAAAAAATTTTTTCAAAAAAAATGAAAAAAAGTGTTGACAAAAGGTGGAGGTTGTGGT
>CAZUYL010000079.1:0-6162 GCA_964624945.1 uncultured Ruminococcus sp.
TTATTATATAATTAAAAATATATCAAATGTTTCGGGTTTTACTTTATATATAGCCGATAACAGCGGTACAATAGCAGTTTGCAGTTGCGATGAATGGAAAACAGAAGGCAGATGTGAACATACAGGCTTTCAAATAGATATTGACAGCATTGAAAACGTAATGTTGCAAGAAAAACCTATAAGCAGGCTCGGTAAACTTTTTACCACACCTCATTATGCTTCGGCAGAGGTTTTAAAAAACAGTTCGGGAACAAAAGTCGGTTATGTTATAGCGGCGGATTCAATGTCTGAAATTACAAGTTTTATGAAACAGGTATCAAAAATTTATCTTGTATCAATAATTTTTCCGCTTTTGCTTACATTTGCAGCATTTTCGTTTATGACATACCGAATTGTAAAACCGTTAAGGCTTATGTCCGAAGCGGCTAAGGCAATGTCTAAGGGTGATTTTTCACGGCGAATACCCGTAATGCATGATGATGAAATCGGTCAACTTGCGGTGTCGTTTAACCAAATGACAAACTCGCTTGCCCGTCTTGAAGAAACACGTAAAAGTTTTATTGCAAACGTGTCACACGAGTTGAAAACGCCTATGACTACAATAAGCGGCTTTATCGACGGCATTATGGACGGCACCATTGAACCCGATAAGCAAAATTATTATTTGCAAATAGTACACGATGAGGTTAAACGCTTATCACGTATGGTTGAGTCAATGCTTAGTGTATCAAGGCTTGAGTCTAACGAATTTGTTTTGAAAAAAGAGCAATTTAATCTGCGTGAACAGGTTCTTAATGTTGTAATAGCACAAGAACAGCGGATTGAAAATAGAAATTTGCAAATAATAGGACTTGACACATTGCCCGATGTAACACTTGAAGCCGATAAAGACCTAATACACAGGGTAGTTTATAATTTGGTTGACAATGCCGTTAAATTTACTGATGAGGGCGGCAAAATCACCTTTAATATTAATTGCAGTTCAAAAAACGTAACTTTCAAAATAGAAAATACCGGTAAGGGTATACCGCAAAATGAATTACCTTATGTATTTGAACGTTTTTATAAAGTAGATAAATCTCGCTCTTTTAATAAAGAGAGTACAGGTTTAGGTCTTTATATAGTAAAAACAATAATTAAAAACCACGGCGGTGTTATTTCGGTTTCAAGCATTGAAAATCAGTTTACCGCATTTGAATTTACATTGCCGTTAAAAGATTAGGAGATGTACGTATGGATGAGTTTAATAAAGATTTAGATCAAAACAGTGCCGAGCAGCAATCAGCTGAAAATACAGCAAAAAATCAATTTGAAGATCAAAATCAAACCGAAGATCAAAATCAATTTGAAAATAATAATCAGTCACAACCTTTTTCAAATGATCCGTCTACAATTTGGAACAAGGTAGACTACACACCTGTAAATCCCGTTGAAAATTACAAACCTATGAGCAAGGGTTTAAAACTTTTTTGTTTAATAATGGCTTGTGTAATTGTGCTGACAGGCACCTGTGCCGTTGGTTATTTTGTGGGTAGAGGTAGTGTTAATTACGTAGGCAAACAGGTTGATGTTGATTTGGCATCAAAACCAAAAAACACCGACCAAAGCACCCCAGCACAAATTTATAATCAAATGAACGAATCTGTAGTTGGTATTCGTATCTATAGCGAAGCGGGTAACGCAAGTGATGCTTCGGGCGTTATTTACACCGAAGACGGTTATATTATCACCAATGACCACATATATTCCGAAATTCCGTCGGCAAAATTTAAGGTATATATGTACGACGGCACCGAATACGACGCCGTTTACGTAGCAGGCGATACCGTAAGCGACCTTGCAGTATTAAAAATAGATGCAAAAAATTTAAAACCCGCACAGTTTGGCAATTCAAACGAGTTAATTTGCGGTGAAGAGGTTGTAGCAATTGGCAGACCGAGTGATGCAACCGATAATTCTTCAATAACAAGCGGCATAATTTCACTCACTAAAAGAAGAGTAAAAACAACCTCAAGTTATACCGCACGTCTTATTCAAACCGATAGTGCCATAAATCCCGGTTCTTCGGGTGGTGCACTTGTTAATATGTACGGTCAGGTTGTAGGCATTACATCTTCTAAACTTGCAGGTGTTGAGTACGATGCCATAGGTTATGCAATCCCCACAACAACCGTAAAACGCATTGTTGAACAACTAATTTCAAACGGTAAGGTAACCGACAGGGCAAAACTTGGCATAACTTATACCGAAATTAATTCCGTAACAGCCGAAATCAACAAATATTCGGGCACAGGTCTTATGGTGGTATCTGTTAGTGAAGACAGTGATGCCTACGGCAAAATCGGTGAAGGCGATTTAATAACCCACGTAAACGGTCAAAAAATTACCAACGATGATATAATTCTTGATATAATTGAGGACAGCAAAGCCGGTGATACTATATCACTTACCGTATTAACCAAAGACGGCGACACTGAAGAAATCGAAGTGCAACTTAAGGCAAATGTAAGCGATTCAAGTTATTCTACAACTTCAGACAACGGTTCGCAATTCTCTTCCGAAAGCGGTTCTTCAAACGGCATTTTCAATTTCCCGCAGGGTGATTAAAATTTAAAATAAACTTTTAAAAGCGAAAGTCATTTTTTATGGCTTTCGTTTTTTTGTATCAAAAATAAATTTATAAAATTTCCCTTTATTAAAATTATTTGTTTTAGGGCAAATTAAAAACAGTTAGGATGTGAAATTTATATGAAAAAATCAATCAAAATTTTTTGCTTAATAATTTCGGTTTTTTGCTGTTATGTTTTTGCATCAATGTTTATGTTGCAAACAACCGTTGCCGAAAGTTATAAAATAAATAAGGGCGAAACTTTAAAAATCAATTCTATAGCACCTATTTCTTTGATTTATAACGGCACTAAAATGTCACAAAACGTTTTAAACCGATTAAGCGGTGAAAATTTAGAGGTAGAGTTAAAACTGTTTGGTGTTATACCTTTTTCAACCGTTGATGTACAAGTTGCCGATAAAACCTTCGTGCAAGTGCTCGGTAACCCTTTTGGTATGAAAATTTATACCGACGGCGTGTTGGTAATAGAAAGTAGTGATGTTATCACAAAAAGCGGTTGTGTTAATCCTGCACTTAATAGCGGTATTAAAGTTGGTGATTACATTAAAACCGTAAACGGTATTGAAATTACTTGTAATGAAGAACTCTCACAGTTGGTTTTAGACTCGGCTGGTAATAATATGAAATTTGAAATACTACGCAACGGCGAAACAATGTATTTTAACGTTTTACCCGTTTTAGATGCCGAAACTCAACTTTACCGTATAGGCATTTGGGTGCGTGACAGTTCAGCAGGCATAGGCACACTTACATTTTACAGTCCGTCAAGTAATATAATTTGCGGTTTGGGTCACGGCATATGCGACAGTGACACCTCTGCTTTGCTTAATATTAATGACGGCGAAATGGTAGAAGCAAGTATTGTTTCGGTAGAAAAGGGCGTTACGGGTTCACCGGGGGCACTAAAAGGCAAATTCACCTATAACACCTTGGGTAAAATAAATCTTAATTCAAAATGCGGTGTTTACGGTTATTGCGAATATAATTTTGATGCATTAAATCTTACTGAAATTGCTTTAAAGCAAGATGTTGAAGACGGTGAGGCACAAATACTTTGCACAGTAGACGGCAACACACCAAAACTTTACACTTGCGAAATTAAAAAAATAGGAAAACCCAACGCCGTTACGCAAAATTTATCGGTAACCGTTACCGATGCCGAACTAATAAATGCCACAGGCGGTATTGTGCAAGGTATGAGCGGCAGCCCCATTTTACAAAACGGCAAATTGGTTGGAGCCCTCACACACGTTTTGGTAGAAGATAGCAAAAAAGGTTACGGCATTTACGCCGAAAATATGCTTGACACTATATCACTTATCGAAACCGAGCAACTAAAATCCGCATCGTAGTTGATAGTTGCGTAAAAATTTAATGTTGATATTTTTGCAAAAATATGTTAAACTAATAATGCAAAACTAATTTAATATGTGTGAAATATGGCTTTATCTTTTTGACAAAAATGATATGCTTTGTTTTGTTGCACTCATTACACATTGGAACAAATTTGATAAAAATGCAAATTACAACCAATGTGTTTATGAGCATTTATGCCAGTTTCACGTTAAATTAGTTTTGCGACTATCGGAGTTTGCATTTTTTGTGCGGTTACTTCGGTAGCCGCATTTTTTGTTTTATTTTTTTAAAGGAGGATTTTTGAAAATGAGAAAAAATCAAAGTATCAAAAAATTCATGGCAACGCTTTTAGCGGCTGTGTTGTTGGTATCGGTAATACCAATGGGTACGTTCACATTTACCGCATCCGCCGCAACTAACGCCACAAGCGGTACCACAGGCGATTGCACTTGGACCCTTGACGGTACAACGCTTACTATAAGTGGTAATGGTGAAATGGGCAATTACGGCGATGGATATACTAGACCAACTTTGCCTTGGGGTACCAACATTACAAGGGTTATTATAGGCGACGGTGTAGAAAGCATTGGCGGAGGTGCTTTTTACGGTTGCAATAATCTTACTAGCATAACAATACCTAACAATGTAACTAAAATAGGTAGGGCTGCTTTTATAGGTTGCACAAGTCTTGAAATTATGACATTACCATTTATTGGCGGCACTTCAAGTTCGAATATGTATATTGGATATTTATTCGGTGCATATAGCTCTGCAGTAAATATTGTTCCTGATAGTCTAAAAACTGTTGTCATTTTAGAGGGTTGTAAAAGCATTGGAGATGATGCTTTTTATGGTTGCGATTGCATCGAAAACATAATAATTCCTAAAAGTGTAAAAAGCATAGGTGGTGCTGCGTTCCGTAATTGTTATAATATTAACACCATCTCGATACCTGATGGTGTTAGAATTCTTAACCAGGATGTTTTTAGGGGATGTATTAATCTTAAAAGCATAATAATACCACAAAGCATAATAAAAGTAGACTTTCGTGCTTTTATTAATTGTGATTCGCTTACCGATGTATATTATTCTGGCACAATTGAAAATAAAAATAAAATTGTTATTGATACATTTAACCAAACAAATCGCCAATTTTCAAATGCTATGTGGCATTGCTGTTATACCGGACAAAAATGCGAATGGATATTTGATTGTAAGGGTTCAGTAGAAATAGGCTGGTGGTATAAAAATGATGATGCCAAAGGTTATGCAACAGGTTGGACAAAAATTGACAGCAGTTGGTATTATTTCAACGACAGCGGCTATATGCAAACAGGTTGGCAATGTATTGACAACACTTGGTATTATTTTAATGCAAGTGGTCAAATGACAACAGGCTGGAAAGCAATTAACGGTAGTTGGTATTGTTTTAATGATAGTGGAGTAATGCTTACGGATTGGCAGTATATAGACAATAATTGGTATTTCTTTGATGGTAGTGGTGCAATGGTAACTAATACTTGGGTAAGTAGATATTATCTCTCACCAAGCGGAGTAATGACAACTCCCACATGGCAACATGAGGGCAATGGATGGTGGTACAGTTACGGTGACGGCTCATATGCTACAGGTTGGGCTGTAATAGGAGACACTTGGTACTACTTTAACGCAAGAGGCTATATGCAAACAGGATGGCAATCCATCGGCGGCACTTGGTACTATTTCAATGCTGGTGGCGACATGGCAACAGGCTGGGCATTAATCGGCGGTTCTTGGTACTATTTCTATGCTGACGGTTCAATGGCATCTAACTGCTACATTGGTAACTATTGGCTAACCGCAAGCGGTGCAATGGCTTAATAATGCACAATTCACAATGCATAATGCATAATTATATGTGCAATTAAGCCGCATGCCAGAGTTTGAATTTAATCTAAAACTCAATAAATAAAAAAACACAGACAGTATCTAAGCAATTAGGTACTGTCTGTTTGTGTGTAGGGGCAATGTATTAAAGATATATTTATTCTCGCCTCACTTGTGCAAAATGAGGGGGACCGCGTAAGCGGTGGATGGATTGTTGAAAAACTAAATTGCACATCACAGATATATCAATATGATAAAAACTTAATTAGATTAGTAAAAACAACTTTATTATATTGATAAATGTTAGATAT
>CAZUYL010000080.1:0-6075 GCA_964624945.1 uncultured Ruminococcus sp.
ATCTAAAGAGATACAGTAAATTTGTTGCATTACACAAAAAGAGTTGCCGCCGTGCGACAACTCTTTGTTAATATTATTTAAGATTATTCAAGTTCAAAAGCACCTGTATAAAGTTGATAATAAGTTCCCTTTTGTGCAATAAGGTCATCGTGGCTGCCACGCTCTATAATTCTACCGTGGTCAAGCACCATTATTACATCGGAATTCATTACAGTTGAAAGGCGGTGTGCAATTACAAATACAGTTCTGCCTTTCATAAGTTTGTCCATACCGCGTTGAACTATTGCCTCGGTACGTGTATCTATTGAAGATGTGGCCTCATCCATAATCATAACAGGTGGGTCGGCAACTGCGGCACGTGCAATGGCTATTAACTGGCGTTGACCTTGTGAAAGGTTAGAACCGTTATTTGAAAGTTGTGTTTCATAACCCTGCGGCAAACGTGTTATAAAGTCATCGGCACCTGCAAGACGTGCGGCTTCAATACATTCTTCATCGGTAGCATCAAGTCTGCCGTAACGGATATTATCCATAACAGTACCTGTAAATAGGTTTGTTTCTTGCAAGATAATACCTAAAGAACGTCGTAAATCTGACTTTTTGATTTTGTTGATATTTATACCGTCATATCTAATTTTTCCGTCTTCAATATCATAAAAACGGTTGATAAGGTTTGTAATTGTGGTTTTACCTGCACCTGTAGCACCAACAAACGCAACCTTTTGACCCGGATTTGCATAAACCGAAACATCATGCAAAACAAGTTTGTTTTCTTCGTAACCGAAGTCTACCTCTTTCATTTGAACATCACCTGCAAGGCGTGTATAGGTGGTAGTGCCGTCGTGGTGGGGGTGTTTCCAAGCCCACATACCTGTGCGTTTTTCGGTTTCGGTTATATTGCCGTCTTTATCAATTTCGCAGTTAACAAGTGTTACGTAACCGTCATCGGCTTCGGGTGTTTCGTCCATAAGTTCAAATACACGTTCTGCACCTGCAAGACCCATTACAACAGTGTTTATTTGTTGTGTTACTTGGTTAACGTTGCCTGTAAACTGTTTTGACATATTAAGGAACGGTACCACAATATCTATACTTAAAACCGCTATGCCTGTACCTATTGAAGAAAAACCGATATTTGGTGCTTGGCTTACTATTAAAATACCGCCTATGAGTGCTATTGTAACATACAAAACGTTACCTATATTTTGAATAATAGGACCTAAGCAGTTTGCAAAAGCGTGTGCTTTAAAACTAACATTAAAGAGTTCTTCGTTTACCTCTTTAAACTGTTCATCGCATTTTTCTTCGTGGCAGAAAACTTTAATAACCTTTTGACCGTTCATCATTTCTTGAATAAAGCCTTCGGTTTTACCTACCTGCTGTTGTTGACGCATAAAATATTTAGCCGAGCCACCGCCGATTTTTTTACTTACAAATGACATTCCCAAAACACCAAGCAATACTACAAGTGTCATCCAAACGCTGTAGTAAAGCATAATGCACAAAACAACTATAACTATTGTGCCTGCCTGCAAAAGTGTAGGCAACGAACGTGATACCAATTCACGCATGGTGTCAATATCGTTGGTGTAGTGGCTCATAATATCGCCGTGTTTATGCGTATCAAAATATTTAATAGGTAAATTTTGCATACTGTCAAAAAGTTTTGAACGCAATTTATTTAAGAAACCTTGAGTCATAACAACCATTAACTGATTATAAAGTGTAACGGCAATTATTGAAATAACGTAAAGTGCAATCAAAACGTATATTTTAGGCAGAATAACCTCTTTTGCCGCAGACCAATCGCCAGCCTGATAAAATGTTTGTATATCGGCAATTATTTTTTGTTGGAATATAGCTGGAACAGCCGACACTAACGAATAAAACAAAATGCAGGCTACAGTTACGGGCAACATTACAGGATAAAACGAATAGAGCATTTTTAACACACGTGTTAAAGTGCTTAATTTAAAAGTAGGCTTTTTGCCCATAGGCATATTGCCACGCGGTTTACTCATTACTGTCACCTCCATTTGTTTGCTGTTCGTATACTTCACGGTAAATATCGCTTGTTTTAAGCAAAGTTTCGTGGTTGCCCATTGCGGCAATACCGCCGTTTTCCATAACGATTATCACATCGGAATCCATAACCGAAGTTACACGTTGGGCAATAATAATTTTTGTGGTTTCGGGTATAAACTTTTTAAAGCCGTCACGAATAAAGGCATCGGTTTTTGTATCAACGGCACTTGTAGAGTCATCAAGAATTAAAATATTAGGTTTTTTAAGTAGAGCACGTGCTATGCAAAGGCGTTGTTTTTGACCGCCCGAAACGTTTGTACCGCCCTGTTCAATATAGGTATCGTAACCGTCGGGGAATGTTTTTATAAAATCGTCTGCCTGTGCTAAACGGCAAGCCTCAATTAACTCTTCATCGGTGGCATTTTCGTTGCCCCAACGCAAGTTTTCTTTTATAGTGCCTGAGAATAACAGATTTTTTTGCAAAACCATGGCAACCGAATTACGCAAGGTTTCAATATCGTAATCACGTACATCTACACCACCCACTTTAACCGAGCCTTCGGTTACGTCATAAAGACGGGGTATCAACTGCACAAGTGATGTTTTGCTTGAACCTGTACCGCCCAAAATACCGACTGTCATACCTGATTTTATGTGTAAATCAATGTTTGAAAGTGCATTCTTTTTGGCTTTTTCGGAATATTTAAAGTTAACGTTGTCAAAATCAACCGAACCGTCTTTAACGGTCATAATCGGATTTTCGGGATTGTGAAGTGTGGGTTTTTCATCTAACACTTCGCAAATACGTTTCATAGATTCCATAGACATGGTAATCATAACGTAAATCATAGAAAGCATCATAAGTGACATAAGTATCTGCATACCGTAAGTCAGCATTGCCGAAATTTGACCTACACCAAGCAAAGTGCCCGAACTTGAAATAGTCATTTTAGAACCAACCCACAAAATGAATACCATATTAAAATACAGGCATATTTGCATAATTGGGTTGTTAAATGCCACTATACGCTCAGCCTTGGTAAAGTCAAAGCAGATGTTTTCAGATGCGGTTGCAAATTTTTTCTTTTCGTACTCTTCACGCGAAAAGCCTTTTACAACACGCATAGCACGTACATTTTCTTCAATAGATTCGTTGAGTCGGTCATACTTTTTAAATACACGTCTGAATGCGGGCATAGCCGTGCGTGCGACGGTCAACAAACCAAAAATAAGCACAGGCACAACAATAACAAAGGTTGTTGCAAGTGCACCACCCATTTTATATGCCATTATTATTGAAAAAACAAACATAAACGGGCTTCGTATAGCGGTTCTGATAAGCATCATATAAGACATCTGCACATTGTTGATATCGGTAGTAAGACGTGTTACAAGTGATGATGTTGAAAATTTGTCAATGTTATTAAATGAATAACTTTGAATTTTTGAAAATAAATCGTGGCGTAAGTTTTTAGCAAAACCAGCCGATGCTTTAGAGCAAGTGTATGCCGCGGCTGTACCGCAGCAAAGTGATATTATAGCCATACATACGAGTAAAAGTCCTGTTTTTACGATACCGCCGAGTTCTATGCCGGATTCTAACTGAATACGGCTAATTAAATCAGCAGTAATAAACGGAATTAAACATTCTATGATTACTTCACCCATTATAAAAATCAAAGTAAGCAAAGAAGGTGTTTTGTATTCGCGTATGCTTTTTGCAAGTTTTTTAATCATTTTTTAACCTCCATATTATTTTTAATTTTATCTACAACATTAAAAAAGACCGAAAGTTCTTGTTGGGATATACCCTCTTTTAAAGAACTTTCAAGCATTTCAATGTTTTGTGTTGCTTTTTTATGAATTGCAACTGCTTTTTCGGTAAGCACTATTTTTTTAAGCCTTGCGTCGTAATCAACAGGCACACGGTGTATAATACCGTTTTTTTCCATAAGTTTAAGCATATTTGTAGCGGTTGAACGCCTTATAGAAAAACGTAATTCAAAATCACGCTGAAAAATATCTTTATCACGGTTTTCGTAAAAATACCGCAACGCCCACCCGTGAACACCCGTTGACTCCTCAAGTTCTTCGGGGCGGTTTTGTTGAAAATAACGCTTTACCGCATTATTAAGTGTTCGTACCTCAAAGCCTAACTGCCTTTCTTGCGGCACTCCTTCACCACCTTTTAAGATTGTTAGTTTGCTAACATTTTAATATTATAATACCCTTTAAATTCATTGTCAATACGTTAAAAATGAATTTTTTATTAAATTTGAAAGTTTGTAAAATGTGATTAAAATTAAGTAATAAACTTTTTTGAATTTTAAATAATTAAACAAAAAAACACAGTCCTTTTAAACAAAGAACTGCGTTTTGAATTTACTTAAAAAGGATAAATTTTAATTGAATTAGCAAAAAGAATAATCGTATGGTTTACCACTCTTTATCTTCATAAGGCGTATTTTCAACGCCGTTGGCTTGTAATTTTGCAACCATACGGTCAAGTTTACCTTGCCACATCTTTTTAAACCATTCAGTGTGACCGAACCATTTTACAAGTGTAGGGCTAACAGCATAATATGTTTTGATAAATGTTCTGCCATACCAAGTTTCTGCAAGTGTATAGTCACGGTAACGGCGAAATGTCCACACCTGAGGACAATCATAAGATCCATAAACTGCGGTGGCAACATAGCAACCGCCAGTTTTAAAGACATTAGCATTTGGATACATTTTTTTGAGTTCTTTTCCAACCATCAATTCGAAATGTAAGTCTTTTTTGAACATTGGCCAAATTGTTTTTCTTATTACATCTATTTGAATATCAATATCCTTTCTAGTAGTTTTAGCACCAATTCTTATTTATTTTGCAATTTCTACACTAACTTCTTCTGGTGTCCTATAGCCATTAATATGCGGTGCTACCTTTTCATGAATTTCAGAAGCTGTGTTCAAAAACTCAACATTTTCTATAAAAAGTTTTTTACCGGTTCCGAAGAATACTCTACGATAATATTAGCCAATGAATCCATGTAGGCCTCAATAACTTCATCTATCATCCTGTAAGTGACACATAAGGGATTGTTCTCGATAACTTGGTTGCGATCAACAAAATTGCCATAACCGTTTTTGGTTACATAATTCTGCAAGTATGTAGTCGGTACTATTTTGCCTTTATTTAATCCAACGATATCATCCTTTATTTCAAATAATAATTTATTATCTTCTTCATTTGTGTCATCGTAATTATCTCAATTATCGATACACTTTTCACCAATATATCGAAAACAGCTTGTCTCTTATCACGCGTTTCTGCTTATAATAAGGCTGATTTAACCCGTGCAAAAGCACTGTAAAAAATTGCTTCAATATTGGTTGGTTCGTTCTGCTCGACCATATTATAATACTTTTCGGTTTCTGCCCAATCTTCTTTTTGCTTTGCACGGCGAGCATTGGCTAAATATCTTTCTACAAAAGCGGTATTATCCACTTGTACGGTGCCTTGTACATCAACCGTACCCTCAATCATCATTTTCTTTGCTTCTTCAACAGAATACTTCATTCCAAAAAACTGACACACAAACGTACTGTTATCGCCTTCATATTTAATTATTTTGGCAATGTGTGACATAATATGCCCCCTTTTTTATGATTTTACTGCAATTTGCAGTAAAATCAATACCGCAAATTGCGGTAGAATATAATATTTTGAAACCATAAAAAAGGATGTTATTGTAATGTATGAACGAATTAGAAATTTGCGTGAAGATAACGACCTTACACAAAAGCAACTTGCTAAAATACTTAACTGCTCTCAGCAAGTTTACAGCAATTATGAATTAGGTCAGCGTGATATACCTACCGACGTCTTGATTAAAATTTCAAAATTTTATAATGTATCAACCGATCATATACTCGGTTTAAGCGACAAACCGTAAATACAACACCCTCCGTGTGCGTTATTTAAAATGAATAACGCACACGGTTTTATTTTAAGGCTTTAGCCGGTTGAGTGCGGGACGCACGAAACAGACAACCACCCGCTAT